>CAYOCA010000018.1:0-9882 GCA_964402345.1 uncultured Muribaculaceae bacterium
TATCTAAAACATTTACTTCATATAAACTGATTTCACAGGTACACTTTCTAATGCTTTCAAAAATTCTAATTCTATAATAGAACGAAACGCTAAAGATTTATCAATAATTGAATTAATTGCTTCTCCATCTACATTTGACCAAGAAAACCTAACCTCCCCAAAAGGCAATTCCTTACTCTTACTATCAGCAAACTCTCTAATAAACTCTCGAGTAACTCTACCATTACCTTCTCGAAAAGGGTGCACGTGTAACAACATAACATAAAATTCTGCTAAAAAACAAGCAAAATCATACTCAGATTTAACTTGATAAACCTCTTTATTCATAATTTCAAAAATAGATTGCAACTTAAATTCAATTTCATCTACAGCTGCAAAATAAGAATTATTCTTCTCCATATAAACATCCCTATACTTTCCAGCAAAAGGATAAATATCTTCAAATAAATAAGAATGAATTTTTTTCAAATGTTCCACTCCAAACCCCATATCAATAGGATTTAACTGTAACTGCATTAACTTATAAAAGGTAATTTCAGTCTCTTTCTCAGTTAATTTTTCTTTATCTACAATTCCTAAATAATTCTTTAACACATTGGTACCAGGAATAAAATAATCATTCCACCTCCTTGTATTCTCCTCATCACTGATCATAAGAATTCTCCTCCCTTTTAATCAACCTCTTACAAAATCTCTCAGAATCTACCTCTAACTTTAACATATCCTTAAATTGAATAATAACCTCAGCTGGTACCTTAATATGATCCATTTGAAACGAAGCTACCACATTATCAATCATTTTATCTATATTTCTCATTCTACTCACCTTATACAACATACTAATATAATTATAATCCAAATAAAAATTTATTCAACACTATCTGCTTTATTTTTTATGAGAAAAAGAAAGTAATTCCTCCTTCGTTACATCTTTAAAACTTTGAAATAACATTAAAATAAAATCCCTTAATATCCTTCTAGTATCCTGATCAAATTCCTTTGTTTCCATAATTAATTGAAAAATTACTTTTTTATTTTCTAAAATATCAATTAAACTACGAATATTAGCCTTATCAAAAATTTCAAATAAAGATATAACAAAATGTTCCCTCTGTTTCATATCATATTGATTTAACCAATGCATTAATTCATTATCTAATTTACTACTAAAAGAACTCAATTCCGTTCTCTGAAATTCCTTATCTATCACTACCCAAGTAAATAAATCATGAGCTAAAATACTTTTTCTAGCAGAACGTACCACTTCTCGATGAGTACTATGTTGTAAAAGAATACCCACCATACTATAATTAGGAATAATTGTTACCAATTTCTTCTCAATATCCATATACTGCTTTGATGATATCTGATCTAATAATAAACCAGGACCATCATTATTATAAATCTTAACAATCCTATCCTTAACAACAAAATTGGCATACATTCCCGCTACTAACGCCAAATTTCCCCCTTTTGAATGTCCACCCAAAATAATATCTTTCCTTCGAAATAAAAAATGTTTATTTACATAATCAATTGCTCTTCTTTGAGACAAAACAGGAAACTTATAACTAAGCATAAAATCTTCTTTCCAACCACCTATTAAATGATCAGTACCTTCAAAAGAAACATAAACAAGCCTAGGTTGTATTTCAATTGTTATTGCTGAAAACATTTCTTCCTCTCCAGATATATAAGCATAGTTATAAAGCATAATATTCCCATATCTTCTTGTATCCTTAATATATCGAAGCATTTTAATTGCTTGACGTACTGCTAAAATATTCTTTTTATCCTTCTTTGAATATTTTTCCTTAAAATAAGCATCCCCTACTTCCTTAATAGATTTTTTATGAAACCTATTTTTAGAAATTAATCCTTCCAAATCAACATAAGATAAAGCAGCAAAGACGGCATTATCTACCTCAGTAAAAGGAACATCATCAAATGTATATACACCATACTTATCAATATAACTAAATAAATTCATAAACATTTCTCCATTTCCAATTTATTATAACAAATTATCAGAAAGATAACTACAAAATAAAAAGATATTGTAAACAAAATAAAAAGATATTATAAACATTTCATCAACAAATGTTACAAATATCTCATTTATAATTAACACCTCTCCTATTCTACACTCTTTAAAGAACTTATCATATCAATCTTCTTTAAAGCAAAATAAGTAATAATATTAACAACAATAGTAAAGAATAACGTAATTAAAACAGAATATAAATAACTAGAAAAATGAATATTCAAAGAAAACATCAAAATATCTACTTCACAAGTTTTAATAATAAAACCAGTAAGAACTTTTCCAATTAATATTCCTAATATAATTCCAACAACAGTAAAAATATTACTCTCTCTCCCAATATAACGATAAACTTCCTTATCATAAAAACCTAACACCTTAATTGTCGCCATTTCTCGATTTCTCTCACTAATATTTACACTCGCTAAATTATATAAAACTACAAGTGCCAATAATCCTGCTGATACAATTAATATAAGAGCAATATAAGCAAAATTATCCATAGTTGAATCAAAAGCACTCCTTGTTGCTGAAGTAAAAGATAAAGAACTAACAGCCGATAATTCCTTTAACTGACTAGAAAAATCATTCTCTTCTTGCTCAGTCATCTCACTAGTCTTTAAAAAAACCGTATTATAATCAGTACTTCCATAAACATCTGCACTAACATAAATAAAATGATACAAATAATTCTCCGTAATATCAGAAACAACTACTGAATAATCCTTACTCCCTTTAAGAACAAGAGAATCACCTTTTTCAATTTCTAATAATTTAGCTAATTTCTCCGTTACAATTGCTCCACTAGATAACTCATACTGTTCTTGAGTCGTTCGATCTTGTAATTTTACAAAATCAGCAATTTCCCCAAATGGAACAACTAATGTAATAGATTGTTTTGTATCTTTACCAGCGACCTCAATCGATTCCTGTTCTACCTTTAAAGCCTGATAAACAGTTTCTAAACTCTGAATTTTAACCACTGCTTCATCCTTTTCTTCTAAACTAACATCATCTTTAAATGTAACTGCTACCTGATATTGAAAAATATTTTCATACTGATTTGGAACAACATCCGTAATACAATCTTGTAATCCAAACCCCGCTAAAACAAGACCAGTACAACCAGCAATTCCCAGAATTGTCATAAACATACGTTTTTTATAACGAAATATATTTCTAACCGTAACCTTCCTAGAAAATTTCAAACGATTCCAAACTAAAGGAAAATATTCTAAAATTACTCTTTTCCCAGCCTTTGGTGCCTTTGGACGAAGTAACTCTGCAGGAGATTCTCGAATCACTTTAAAACAAGTATAAAAAGTCGCTCCAACCGTACAAAAAATTGCAAGAATTGTACCAATCAAAGTTAAATTCCAATAATAATTAGCCTGAAATCCACTAAGAGAATACATCATTTTATACATATTAAAAATAACTCTTGGAATAATAGCAAACCCGAGCATTACTCCAACTAAAGATCCAATCACTGTAGCAAGAAATGCGTATAAAATATATTTAAAACAAATAGCAAAATCCGAATAACCTAAACTTTTTAAAGTACCAATCTCTCCTCTTTCTTCTTCAACCATTCTTGTCATAGTCGTTAAACAAATTAAAATTGCTACTACAAAAAACACCATAGGAAATACTTTAGCAATATTAGTAATTCGAAAAGTATCTTCTTTATAACTATAAAAACCAATATTAGTTTCCAGATCAAGTACATACATCTCTGGTGATTTCAATTGATCTAGCTCCTCTTGAGCATTTACAATCTCACTCCATGCCCGATTTAATTCACTTTGAATCTGTTTTTTAGTTTCATCATCTACATAAGGATTATTTAATAAAGAACTAACAGAAGAATAATTTTGATTATAAGCCTCTCTTGCTTCAACTATCTTAGTTTGATAAGTATCATGAATCTCTTCGTAGCGATTATTTAACAACTCCGAATATTTAGCCTCTAATTTTTCTTGCTCAAAATCTACTTCTTTCTCATATTCATCACTAAAATAACTATCTGAAATATCTAACTTAACATAACCATTTGTAAAGACATCACTTTCAAAATTACTAACCAAACTATATAAATAATAATGAATAGTTCCTGTTAACAAATTAGTACTACCTCGTTCTGTCGAAATATAAACAGGACTTTCAACAATACCGACAATTTCTAACTCTTTTTGTTTTATTCTCTCATCATCAACATAAATAATATCTCCAATTTTCTTATCAGCAGTATATTTATTTTTCTCTATCACACACTCCATATCACTACTAGGAAATCTTCCCTCGACAATCTTCAACTGATTAATCTTACTATTCTCATCATAAGAAAAAATTTTTACAGCATCTTCTTCCTCTCCATCTTGCACAATTACATCAAACTGATAGCCACCTTCTATCTCGTAGCCATTTTCACGAATAGCCTCAATTTCATCTTCTGTAATTCCATAAGTTGATGTAAGAGAAATATCATACATTCTATATTTTTTATAATATCGATTCAAAGTATCTTGCATATCAGGACTAGTAGCTCTAATTCCAGCAAAAAAGCCTACACCTAAAAGAACAATTAAAGTAATAGATAAAAATTTCTTAAAACTTTTAACAATACTAACCAAACATTCTTTATATAACTTTTTCATTACCACTCAATCTCCTCAACCAAAGTAGGATTCTTATTCTCAACAATTTCTTCTACACAACCATTCTTAAATTTAATAACCTTATCTGCCATAGGAGCAATTGCACTATTATGAGTAATAATAATTACAGTCATTTTTTCTTTCTCTTTAATATCTTGAAGTAACTTTAAAATTTGTTTTCCGGTTACATAATCCAATGCCCCTGTCGGTTCATCCGCTAATAACAACTTTGGACTTTTAGCGACTGCTCTAGCAATCGCCACTCTTTGTTGCTCTCCACCAGACAATTGAGAAGGAAAATTGTTCATTCTCATTTTTAAACCAACACCTTCTAAAATTTCTTTAGGATTTAAGGAATCTTTACATATTTCTGTAGCTAATTCAACATTTTCTAATGCTGTTAAATTTTGAATCAAATTATAAAACTGAAACACAAAACCAATATCATTTCTACGATACTTAATTAATTTTTTCTTACGATACTTTGTAATATCACGTCCTGCTACAATTACCTGTCCACTACTTACTTGATCCATACCACCTAAAATATTTAAAGCTGTTGTCTTACCAGCGCCACTAGGTCCTAAAATAACAACTAACTCTCCTTTGTTAATTGAAAAATTAGCCTTATTTAATGCTTGAACTTTACTCTCTCCACTTCCATATATTTTACTAACATTTCTAAATTCTATATAAGCCATTTTACACCTCACCTTACATAAATCTTATTATAACATACAAGAAAAAGTTAAACAAATTACAACGACAAAAAAAGACACTTGCTTCAATATGAACAATTGTCTAACCAAAACTTTAAAATATACATTTTAGTTTTAATATAAAATTCTTCTATTTTTCATATAACAAAATTTTTAACATCATTTATTACCAGAATAATAAGTAATATCTTTATTAGCAGGACCACTAATACATTTCCCGTCAACGTCAAACCTAGAAGCATGACAAGGACAATCCCAAGTTTTTTCTACTTCATTAAAAATTAAATTACATCCCATATGAGGGCATTTAGGTAGAACTAAATGTTCTCCTTTTTTATCCTTATAAACCGCGATCTTCATACCATCCAAATATTTATAAACAATATTATTACTTTTCTTCAAAGCACCTTGTACATAACCCCTTGCACTATAATAACCATCAATAACTTCTCCACTCATCATCGCTAAATTTTTTCTTTTCGGATTAAACAAAGATAAATATTCATTATCACTTCCAATAATCAAATCACTAACAATTTTTCCCGCTAAAATTCCATTCGTCATTCCCCAAGTATTATACCCAGTTGCTAATATCAATCGATTTTGAATTTCTCCAATATAAGGTAGACCATCATTAGTCATAATATCTATATTACTCCAAAGATACTCTGGTTTTAAATTTAGATCATTCAACTTCTTTAATAATTCATCAAAATGTACTTGATCATCAACATTACAACTAATATTATGAGAATTACTAAGATAAATCAAATAATCCCGAAAATTTCGAATAGAAATAAAAGGAGTATCATAACTAATTAAAGAAATATTATCCATGTTTTTTTTAGAAGCACTAAGATAAGACTTTTCCAAACTTCCCTTAATAGGAAACAAAAATGGAAAAGAAAAATAAGGATAATGTGATGCCATTACAACCCATTTTGCTTTTATTTGGTAATCATCTGTAAAACAAACATAACCATTATCACTCTTCTCTATTTTTTTAATACTAGTGTTTTCATAAACATTTTCACAATTAGATTTTGGAAGTAACCCTTGTACAAACTTAACTGGATGAAATAAATAAGTATCTTCCACCCCAATCATAAACTTACTTTCTACCAAAGGACATTCCTCTTCAAAAACATAAATTCCATTTTTCTCTAAAAATTTTTTTAAATTTTTTATTTTAGCTATTTCTTTCTCCTGATTGGTATAAACATAAGCCTTTGTTTTTTCTAAATCACATTCAATCTTATTTTTTTGAATTATCTGAACCGCTAAAGAAATTGCATCTTTTTGTGACTTTAAATATTCACTTGCCATCTCTTCCCCTAAATTTTTTTGAATCTTATCTAATAAATTATCCTGTAAATAATTCAATTTACCTGTACTATTTGCTGTTACACCCATACCAATCTTATTTTGTTCAACTAAAGTAACTTTTAAATCACTATCTTTTAAATGATACATAGTACTAACCCCAGTAATACCACCACCAATAATCAATACATCGGTTGTAATATTACTCTTTAACTTCTCATAATGAATATTTTTAACAGTATCTTTCCAAATACTAATCTTTTTCATATATAATCACCACTGTTAGTATGAACAAAAATTGCCAAAATTATATAATTTCCAAAAAATAATCAACTTTAATCCTTCCCACAAAAAAATTAATTCTTAATCCTCTCCCAAGGTAAATCAAGATCCCACCTACCAAAATGACCATAACAAGCTAACTTATAATAAATTGGATTTAAAAGATTCAACTCATCTATAATATTACCAACCGAAAAATCAAAATTATTTTCTACATACTGATAAATTTCTTTAATATCTACATTTTCCGTCCCTTTAGTATCAATAAATATAGAAATAGGACTACCCTTACCAATCGCATAAGCTACTTGTATTTCACACTTTTCTGCTAATCCATATGCCACAATATTTTTAGCAACATATCTTGCGTAATAAGCACCACTCCTATCTACCTTAGAAGGATCTTTACTAGAAAATCCACCTCCTCCTACTCTCGCCATACCACCATAACTATCAGCGACAATCTTTCGACCAGTTGTTCCACTATCAGACCAAGGTCCTCCCAGCACGAAACTACCACTTGTATTAATAAATATATTTGTATTATCATCTAATAATTCTAAAGGAATAACTTTCTTAATAACATTTTCTAAAATATATCTTCTTAAATCTTCTTCATAAATATTTTTCTTATGACAAACAGCCATAATAATTGTATCAACCCTCTTAGGTTTTCCATTTTCATAAAGAACCGTAACTTGACTCTTTCCATCGGGATTTAAAAAATCAACTTTCCCCTCTTTCCGAATCCTACTAACCTCGTAGCACAACTGATTTGCTAACATAATTGGAAGTGGCATTAACTCTTTTGTATCTAAACAAGCATAACCAAACATAATTCCCTGATCTCCTGCACCTATCTCTTTTTGTTCCACGGCCTGATTTATCTCTAATGACTGTTCAGTAACTAAAACTTTAACCTCAAATTTTTCTTCATAACCAATCTCTTTCAAAACATCTTGAGCTAATTTCTCATAATCTAATTTTGCTCTAGTTTTAGCCTCCCCATAAATGAAAATAAAATTATTCTTTATAGTAGCTTCTACTGCCATCTTACTATTCTTATCTTCTCTTAAAGCACAATCTAAAATATAATCACTAATCTTATCACAAATCTTGTCTGGATGACCTTCACATACAGCCTCGCTGGTAAATAAATATCTATTCATAAAATCCTCCAAAATTTATAAATCAATGTCTATCAAAAAAATTACCATATTTTTGACGAATTTCAGCACACTCCACTTTATAAAAATAATTAATAACTCCCTCGATTTCATCAAAACGATTTTCATAACAATAATCTAAAACCTTATTTACACTCATTTTAAGTTCCTTATAATCTTTCTTACTTAAAATAATATCTCCTATCAATACCTCACCACTTGCATATTTTTTATCCATACCGTTTTTTACTAAAACACCATTATAATATCCATAAATTTTTAAAAAATTTACTACTTTCATTCTAAAATCTTCATCTATTACATATTCTCTTTTTTTCATAAAAACATCTATCCTCCACTACTTTCCACTACTATTATAGCAAATAAAATAAAATTTTCTTCAAAATAAAATTAATTTTATAATTACAAATAAAAAAATGTCAACTATTCCTCAAAAAACAAGCAAAATCAAATTGCTTGTCTTTCATTCTAATAAAAAGAATATAATTTAAGGAATAAAACAGAGAAGGTAAAAATCTTACTACATTATAATTATGTAACAAAAATTTAAAAATTATACAAAAAAATTTAGTAATATTAAACAACAATTTCCAAATTACTTCCACTATTACTCTTTTTAACAATAATCTTCTTATCAATTCTTGTCTTTAATTCCTCTACATGACTAATAATACCAATCATTCTCGATTCCTGACTTAACATCATAATAGCATTCAATGCACTTTCCAAACTAGCACTATCTAAACTACCAAAACCTTCATCAATAAACATTGCATCAACCACAATTCCACCAGAATAACTCATAATCGCATCACTCATACCTAATGCTAGTGCCAATGCAGCCTTAAAAGATTCTCCACCAGATAATGACTGAACATCTCTCTTTTTTCCTGTATAATAATCCATAATTTCTAATTCTAATCCCAATTGATCACTTACTTTAAACGATTCTTCTTTCCTTAATAACTGATATCTTTCATCTGTCATATAACCAAATCTTTTATTTGCTAAAGCCAAAACAACATCAAAATAACTTGCTTGCACAAACTGCTCAAATTCTAATTTATTTTTCCCCTTAATAGTTCCATTCGCCGTATCTGACAAATCCTTGTAAACCATAACCTCATGTTCTAATTTTGTCGTTTTATGAAAGACATTTTTTAACTTATCATATATTGAAGTATTATTAGATAATTTATAATTTATCTTTTTAAGAGACAAATCAATATCATTAAGTCGTTCATCTAACAACTTCTTATCACCTTGTAATTTTTCTAAATCAAAATCCTTTTTCTCCTTCACGATCTCATTCAAAGCGTCAATACTATTAGAAACACGTTTTAAAGTATCATCATATTTTTGTACTTCATCACGGTACTGTTCCATATCTTCTTGACTAATTTGAATTGCAATATAATCAACTTCTCTTTCATAACCTAAATCTTTATAAGTCAAAACATATTCCTTTTTGCTCGTCTCTAACTCTTTCTTAAAATCCCCTAATTCTTTTTTTAGCAAATGAATAATAGACTCTAATCTTTGACGTTCTAAAAGAAATTTTTCATAAACTTCCTGAATTTTTTTTACTTTTTCTTCTAATTCCTTTAATTCATTATCAAATAGATAATAACTTTCTTCAACACTTTCTAATGTATCATTTTCCTTTAAAA
>CAYOCA010000018.1:9982-13943 GCA_964402345.1 uncultured Muribaculaceae bacterium
TCTTTCTTTAAAAACTCTAATTCCTTATTTTTAACATGAATAGATTGACTAAAATTTTCTAATTCTAGATGTAAATTTTCTAATTCTTTCTTTTGAGAATCTAATTCTTCTTTTGATAATACTTCCTCACAAATCATCGCTAATTTAGGATGAATTAAACTACCACAAACAGGACAAGGATAATTTTCTTTTAAAGTAGATGCTAAAATTCCAGCCTGTTCATTCAAAAACAATTGATAATTTTTCAAATATTTTTGATTATCTTTCTCATACCTATTCTCTAAATCTACTAAATGAATTTTCATTTCTTCTAACTCAGCATCCAAATTTTCCATATTTAAAAATTTCTTGAGTAATTTACTTTTTTCCAAATATTGCAACTGATAAAGTAAACCTTCTTGTTCTAAAATTTGTCCTCTTAACTCATCAATTTCCATTAAAGCATTTAACTTATCTTCTATTTCTTTTTTTCTTGTTTTTAATTCATCAATTCTCTTATTTACTTTATTTAATTCTTTATAATCACTAATAATCTGATTAGCATTTTTTAATAACTCCTTATATTCTTCCTCATAAAGTCGCAAATGATTCTTTTTATCCTCAATTACACTCTCTAATCTATTTACTTCTTTTAATATTGGAACGACTTTTACTAAAATATCTTCATTCTTTTTAATTAAATCTCTTTTCTTATTTATCTCTTTTTTCAAAACAAGCAAATCCTTTAAAACACGTTCATTTTCATGTAAAGACTGTAAACTCTCTTTTATTAATTGTGCCTCACTAATTTGACTAATCATTACTTGCTTCATTTGCTTTAATTGAGTACTCTCGTTTAACAAAATCTTTTCCTTTTCACAATCTTTCTCATTTTCAAGTTTTAATAATTGTAAAACTTCTCTTGCATCTTTCTCTAAATCATCCACGAAAGCCTCTTCCCAAATAATACCATCTTGAAAATTTTTTAAAGAAAGAACAACATCCTCATATTCCCGTTTTTTATTTAAGTAACAATTCTTTAATTCATCACTAATTCCCCGATAGATCTCTGTATTAAAAATACGTCTAAAAATACTAGCTCTATCTTTTGGTTTAGAAAGTAATAAATCCAAAAACTCTCCTTGTGCAATCATTGAAACTTGCTTAAATTGTGTTGCATTAATTCCTAATATTTCAACACATTTCAAAGTAACATTCTTATCCCCAGTAATCACCTTATCAGCATAAACTAAAGTAGCCTCTCCTCCTACAACAGTTATACCATCTCCCCTTAATTTCTTCCTCGTGTATCTAGGAACCCTTTCTATTTTATAGAAAACACCTTTATGTTCAAATACAAGTTCTACATAAGTTTTATTATCATCTTTTGCAAAATCACTTCGAAAAGTATAGTTTTCTCTCTTACTACCACTTGCACTTCCAAATAAAGCAAAACAAATTGCATCAAAAATAGTTGTCTTACCACTTCCAGTATCTCCAGTAATTAAAAAAATACCACTACTCCCTAACTTCTCAAAATCAACATCTACTCTATCCTTATAGGAGCTAAAAGCACTCATAACTAATCGAATTGGTTTCACCTTATCACCTCCAATCACTATAAATTATCATTATTTGTCGTTAAAAGACTGAATAATATCTTGAACAATTTTCTTTCTTTCTCTATCTAGATCAATATTATTTTGATTTTTATAAAATTCCATAAACAATTCTAGTTCACTTTTTTCTTGACACTTTTTAGACACAATATTACTAGAAATAAATATTCCTTCACTTCTTTTATTTTTATACTCTAATTTTAAAACATTCTTATAAACTTTTCTTAGTTTACCAATCGCATCCATAATATAATCTTCATCAGTAAGAATCACATTAATATAATCATTAACATTACCTAAAACATAAATCTCTGGTTTTAACAACTGTTCTAACTTTCCTTGAATTACCCTCATATCTCGAATTGGTTTTAAATCAATTAATTCTAAATCTATTTCTCCTTTACTACCAAACTCTATAATAGGAACACTCTTTTTTTGATACACCTCACTAAAAGAATATTTTAAAGGACTACCTGCATAACGAACTGTATCTCGAAGTAACTTTTGTGCACCATGAACATGCCCCATTGCCACATAATCAAAATTATCAAACAAATGTACATCTACTTGATCAATACCACCTAAAGAAATTGTCTCTGAGTCACTTCGTTCCAAATCAACTCCATTTGCAGTAACAAACTGATGAATCATCAGAATATTTCTTTCACAATTATTTACTTTAGTATGATTCATAATAACTTCAATCGCTTTATGATAACTATCTATCATCTCATCTGGATAATAACCTCGAACATCAGCTGGTTTTACAAAAGGTAACATATAAATATGAATTTTACCGTATTGATCCTCTAACGTAACCTTCCTTAAATTTCCTTGAAATACTCCTTCAATATATATTCCATTATCTACAAATAACTCGTTTCCAAAAGAAAGACGATCCTTAGAATCATGATTTCCAGAAATAATAAAAACTTTAACCTTCATTCGATATAATCTAGTTAAAAAATCATTAAAAAGTAAAACTGCTTCTACACTAGGAATTCCTTTATCATAAACATCTCCAGCTATTAAAACAAGATCAATATTTTTTTCTTCTACAAGTCCAACAATTTCATTTAATATATATTTTTGATCTTCAATCATAGATTGCTCTAAAACACATTTTCCTAAATGTAAATCTGCTAAATGTATTACTTTCATAAATACCACCTACTTTAAAATTTTGTCTTTTAAATATTTAAAAACACCATTCTCTTCACATTTTAAAGTAACATTACTTGCAATTTGTTGTATTTTATCACTAGCGTTTCCAACAGCAACACTCTTGCCAGCGACTTCAAACATGGATACATCATTCACACCATCTCCAAAGACTAATGAATCATCTAAAGAAATTTTTAAATATTGACATAACCATTTAATACTATTTCCTTTAGAGACCAAAATATCATTAATATCAAGAGTAAAATAATCATTCCAGTTAGAAATATTATTTACACAAATATCACGTAAATTAGACAAAAATTGACAACACTTATCTAAACTATCACTTTTAACAGACAAGACAACCTGTTCACAAGAAATATCAAGTCTTTCTTGATAAGAATCACATACAACATAAGACCAATCATCATATTGATATCTTTTTTCAAAAGAGTTAAGTATAATCTTATATTTTTTTTCTTTAGTATACTGAATAATTTTTTTTAAGCTACCATCATTAATCAAAATACTGTGAATAAATTTTTTCTTTTCTACATCATATATAACAGCACCATTAGATGCTAAAATATAATCAACGTACTGTAATAACTCAGGAAACTGCTCAAAAAAAGATACACTTCTACCCGTTACAATACAGAATAAAATTCCCTTCTCATGAAGTTTCCTTAAAACTTCTAACTGATAAGAATCAAAATAATTTTTATTACTATAATAATGTATTAACGTATCATCAAAATCACTAAAAACAATTTTTACCATAACCAACTCTCCTCTATTAAAAATTATACTATACCAAATATCTTATAACAACAAAATTAACCAAAAAAAAGACTGATATCATATCAATCTTTATCGGAAGCCACCGCCTCCGCCTCCTCCACCGAAGGAGCCTCCACCTCCTCCACCAGAAGAAAATCCACCTCCACCAGAACTATAAGATTCTGCCCTGGATTTTGCACTACTAGCACTTCTCATTCCATTATAACTAATCATGTGAATAAACAAAATATCATCATATGTATAACCCATTCTATCCATATCCATAATAACTTCTGGATATAATTTCTTAAATTGACTAGCTACTTTATCAGCAATTCCAAATATTTGAGCATACATCAAATACTCATTCCATAATTTTACTTCAATAGGTTCTCTTTCCTTAATCAAAGTAAACTCTT
>CAYOCA010000019.1:0-13856 GCA_964402345.1 uncultured Muribaculaceae bacterium
TTTTTTTAATAATTGATTGACTATTTGTTAACATTCTGAATAAAAACATAATCAAAAAAAGAATACTATCTACAATATAGTAATCTTCTCTTTACTTACACTTCATTTTTATCACTTATCAATTTTATTTTATACAATTACCTACTAATCAATCTTCCTCGCCTGTATTTCTGCTATTTTATCAAATACTTCACTAGCGTTTCTTTCATTGATTTCATCATATCCTAATTCCCTTAAAGCCTGTACTTTTGCTGTATTTAATTCTTGTGTACGACTTAATTTTTCCTCATTTCTTCGATCTAACTCTGCTTCCCATCTACGATGTGATTCAGCTAATTTGCTTTTAGATGCACCCCCATTAGCATATAAAGTCATTGCAGAATACATGATACTTTCAAATATATATTGGTGTTCCTCATTAAAATCAAAAGTATTTACTTTAATATAACCACTATTTTTAGCAACATATCCTAAAATATACTTTAATTCCTTTGTGGTAGAAATAGATTGTAAAAAATGATATAAATATTTTAAAGTAAGATAACTATCTCTTGTTTTATCTTCATTAAACATCTCTTTAATCAAGAAAACAATATTGCTAATTAAATCTTGTTCTTCTTTTTTTAAACCAGATAATTCGATAATCTCCTCTTTTTTAGCAGGAGCTTTTTTATAACTAAAAATTTTATTGGAAACACTTTGTAAATAACTATCCGTCAATTCCTTTTCAACAATTTCTTCACAACTTTTAACTTCTAATAACTTATATAATAATTGACTTTTCTCCGCGGGCATTTTACTTAAATCATCACTATCTAAATAATTATATACCATTTGTCTAGAAACACCTAAATATTTTGCTAAATTTACTTTAGATATATTTGTTTTCTTTAATATTAAATTAATTTTTTCTACAGTATTCATGTTTATCCTCTCCTAATTATATTTTACCATGTCTAAAGAATATGTCAAGTATCTGTCAACTAAAAATTACTTGTAAACTTCTTTTATTATTCCTCCACCTAAACATACCTCATCTTGATATAAAACACAAAATTGACCAGGAGTTACTGCTTTAGCATGTTCATAAGTCAATTTAAGCATGTTATGTTCTGAATATTCAACCCGAACAGGAATATCCTTTTGACGATAGCGAAATTTACAAGTACATTTTAAAGGATAATCATCTGTTAAAAAATTAAAATCTTCTATAAGAGCAGAACTTGAATATAAATAGTTATTTTCATCTCCACAGGCAACATATAAAATATTATTTTTTAAATCTTTTTCCACTACGTAACTTTTATCATGATTTCCACCTAGATTTAATCCTCGACGTTGTCCTATTGTATAATACATCAGGCCAATATGCTCACCTACTACCTCTTTTGTCTCAATATTCACAATCTTTCCAGGTTGATTAGGAAGATAATTTTCTAAAAATTTGGTAAAATTTCTTTCTCCAATAAAACAAATTCCTGTTGAATCTTTCTTTTTTGCTGTAACCAAGTCATTTTCTAATGCTATTTTTCTAACCATAGGTTTTTCTAATTCACCAATTGGAAACAAAACATTATGAAACTTTTTTTTGTTTACATAAGCAAGAAAATAAGATTGATCTTTATTCAAATCAACTGCTCTACAAAGTTTTCCCTCAATAATTCTAGCATAATGTCCTGTTGCTATATAATCTGCACCTAATTTTTTTGCTTCTTCAATAAATAAATCAAACTTTATATATTTATTGCACATCACGTCTGGGTTAGGAGTTCTTCCTTTATTTAACTCATCTAAAAAATAGGTAAAAACATTATCCCAATATTCTTTAACAAAATCAATTCTATACAAAGGAATATTTAATTTTTCACAAACTTTTTTGGCATCGTTATAATCTTCTTCTTGAGGACAAATATCATGATTCAAATTAGGATTTCCTAGATAATCATTATTAATTGTACTATCCCAATTTCTCATAAATAGACCAATTACATTGTATCCTTGATTCTTTAATAATAATGCAGCAACCGAACTATCTACCCCTCCTGAAATACCTACGACTACAGTTTTCATATTTTTTATAACCTCCTTTATTTCTAATAATTTCCACTCAATTTATATCTTGATGACTCTATTGTAACACAGTCTTTAAATATTATCTAGATACTTACACACAACCTCCACTGTATTTTGAAAACATGTATAATCTGTTTCAAACCAGACAACTGGCAATTGATGATTAAAAAATGTATATTGTCTTTTCGCATATCTTCTTGAATTTCTCTTAATATTTTCAATGGCATCTTCTAATGAAACTTCTTTATTAAAATATTGGTACATTTCTTTATAACCAATTCCCGCTAATAAAGGTTTGGTATATATCTTTTTCTGATAGAACGATTGAACTTCACCAACTAATCCTTGTTCAATCATTTGATCCACTCTCTTGTTAATAATTTGATATAGTTTTTCTCGGTTTGTAGTTAGACCGATAAACACAGCATCATAGAGTAAAGTATCCGTTTTGTTATTAGTAATAGACTCATGATTTCTTTCATAATAATGAATAGCATTAATAATTCTTCTACGATTATTAGGATCTATTTTATTAATAATTTTTTTATCCATTTGAATTAATTTTTTATATAACTCTTCTGTACTTAAATCATCATAACTATAATCTTGCTTTTTTTCATCTAATTTATAATCATATAAAGCACTTTTTATGTAAAGTCCTGTTCCTCCCACCAAAATAGGTACTTTGTTTTTCTTTTCTATTTCTTTAATTTTCTTTCGACAATCACTTTGATAATGAAAAATAGAATAATCTTCTTCAACACTTTTAATATCAAATAAATAATGAGGAATTCCCTCTGTTTCATTACTAGTTATTTTAGCAGTACCAATATCTAATCCTTTATATATTTGCATTGCATCAGCATTAATAATTTCTCCCTGATAACGTTTTGCTAATTCAATTGATAATTTTGTTTTACCAACACCTGTTGGACCTACAATTACAATAATTTTCTTCATTATTATTTCCTCATTTCTTTTAGAAAAAAACACTTTCTTTTAAAAGTGTTTCAATAATCATATTTATCTTAATAAAAATAGAATAATATATAAATTAGATAACCTATACATAAATGATTTACCATAAGAAAAATAAAATTCATATAAAGCAACTATTTTGTCAATACAACTGACAAGCCAACTTTCCAAGTATTTGGGAACTTTATAAGGAATAGTTGGAAACATATGATTAACAATAATATCTTTCTCTAAATCAGATATTTGAAATTGTTCACAAGAATTAGAAAGTGCTACGTAAGGATGAAATATTATACTAAATTTTTGCTTTTTCAAAGATAAATCTTCATTTAAGAAGAAGTCATGTAATAATCCACCTCTTGCGGTAGCAACATCATTTAATCTCAATTTCTTAGCGACTCTATAAGAATAATAAGATACTCGAAGAGAATGTTCTAATCTTGTAATACCATGATGTTTATAATTACCCATTTTAATAAATTTATCATTAGCAAGTATATCCTTAACAACTTCCATGTATTCTAAATCTTTATAAAAATTATCCAATTGATTCACTCTTTTCTACTTCTCTATAATATACTATGAGATATTGTTAGAAAAATAGATGAGAATCATCTATTTTTCTAGCATATTTAACAAGTTAATCTTAAACATATCTTTTTCAGCATGAGATTTTGAAATTGGAACTCCTTTATAAGTTGTCAATTCTTTTTGATGTCCTTCTGTTAAAATATCATCAGGAGTAATATTATTAAGCATTACAATTTTCTGCGTTTCATAGACAGTATAATGTAATACTATATCATCATATACCTTAGCAAACATTGAATCTGTCGGTAATTTTAGTTCATATTTGGTAATTTTCTCAGCTGTATTTTTAGATACGACAACTCCATTAAATTTTCCTTCTCTAAAATCTGGGTAAAATTCAAAAATTAACTTTTTATAAGCCAGCATATTATATTTTTTTACTGCTCTTTCTTTTTTTCTAAATTCATTTTCATTTACATATTCAATTACATAAGAATTTTTCATATTCAATCCCCCTCTTTTATGCTATTTACCAACCAGTACTAGAATTATAGCATTTTTTGATGTGATTGTCAATACCGTTAGTTAATTTTAAGAATTTTCCCTTTTGAATCATTATGCTTTTTTAGGTAAATTAACTTTTAACTAACCATTTTTAACTTTAGCTTGTGCCGCAGCTAGTCTAGCAATTGGAACTCTAAATGGAGAACAAGAAACATACGTTAAACCTGCTTTATAACAAAATTCTACAGAACTTGGATCTCCACCATGTTCTCCACAAATACCTAATTTAATATCTTTTCTGGTACTTTTTCCGTCTTTAATTGCCATTTTTACTAATTTGCCAACACCATCTTCATCAATACGTGCAAACGGATCACTTTCAAAAATTTGTTTGTCATAATAATCATTTAAGAATTTACTAGCGTCATCTCTTGAAAAACCATAAGTCATTTGAGTTAAATCATTTGTTCCAAAACTAAAGAATTCAGCAATTTCAGCAATTTTATCTGCCATTAAAGCAGCTCTTGGAATTTCAATCATCGTTCCAACTTTATATTCAATTTCAGTTTTTTCTTTCTCCATAACTTCTTTAGCAGTTTTCTCGACAATATTCTTTACATACTGTAATTCTTTAACATCACCTACTAAAGGAATCATTATTTCTGGATGAACCTCTACTCCACTTCTTTTTACATTAATTGCCGCTTCGATGACGGCCTTAGTTTGCATAACAGCAATTTCAGGATAAGTTATCGCAAGACGACAACCACGATGTCCCATCATTGGATTAAATTCCTTTAATGAATTAATACGTGTTTTTAATGCTTCTAAGGTAATACCTAATTCTTTCGCTAATTCTTTAATTTCATCTTCTTCTTGTGGTAAAAATTCATGAAGTGGTGGATCTAAATAACGAATTGTAATTGGTCTACCTTCTACCACCTTAAACATTTCCTCAAAATCATTTCTTTGCATTGGTAATATTTTTGCTAAAGCCTTTTCTCTTTCTTCCACCGTTTCAGAAACAATCATTTGTCTGACAGCAAAAATACGATCTTTTTCAAAAAACATATGTTCGGTACGGCACAAACCAATTCCTTCAGCACCAAATTTAACTGCTTGTAAAGTGTCTTTCGGATTATCTGCGTTCGCTCTTACTCCCATGGTACGAATATTATCTGCCCAGGTCATAAATGTTTCAAAGTTTCCACTGATTTCTGGTTCGATTGATGGTACAATTCCATCATAAACATTACCGGTACTTCCATCAATAGATATTTTATCTCCTTCGTGATATACTTTACCACTTTTAGTTGTTAATGTTTTTGTTGCTTCATCGATAACAAGTTCTCCACAACCACAAACACAGCATCGACCCATACCACGAGCGACTACCGCTGCATGAGATGTCATTCCTCCTCTTACCGTTAGGATACCTTTTGCATCATTCATTCCTTGAATATCCTCTGGTGAAGTTTCTAAACGAACCAAAATCGTGTCGTGTCCTTTACTAGCAGCTACAGAGATATCTTCAGCATTAAAATAAATTTCTCCTGCTCCAGCACCAGGTGAGGCAGCAAGACCACTCGCGATTACTTCTGCTTTCTTCAAAGCTTCTCTATCAAAAGTTTTATGTAACAATTGATCTAGTGATTTTGGTTCTACTTTTAAAATAGCCTCTTCTTTAGTAATCATACCTTCTTCTACCATGTCAACAGCAATTTTTAAAGCAGCTTGAGCCGTTCTTTTCCCATTTCTAGTTTGTAGCATGAATAGTTTGCCGTTTTCAATGGTAAATTCCATATCTTGCATATCATGATAATGACTTTCTAATATTTTAGTTGTTTTAACAAACTCCTCATATACTTCTGGCATTTTTTCTTTTAAAGTAGAGATATCTTCTGGGGTTCTTACTCCAGCTACAACATCTTCTCCTTGAGCATTAATTAAATACTCACCATATAATTTATTTTCTCCAGTAGCAGGATTTCTTGTGAATGCTACACCTGTACCGCAATTATCTCCCATATTTCCATATACCATTTCTTGAACGTTTACAGCTGTTCCCCATGAAGATGGAATATCATTCATTCTGCGATAAATAATAGCTCTTTCATTATTCCATGAACGAAATACTGCTGTAATAGCCTCGATTAATTGGACTTTAGGATCCTGTGGAAATTCCTCACCGGATAAATCTTGATAGATTGTTTTAAATTTTTGGGTAATTTCATACATATCTTCAGCAGTTAAATCCGTATCATATTTTGCACCTTTTTTTTCTTTATACTCATCTAATAAACGTTCAAAGGAATTTTTAGAATATCCCCTTACGACATCAGCAAACATCATAATAAATCTACGATAAGAATCGTATACAAAACGTTTATTGTTAGTCTCTTTTGATAATGACTTAGCAACCTCATCATTTAATCCTAAATTTAATACAGTATCCATCATTCCTGGCATTGATGCTCTAGCACCACTTCTAACAGACACTAACAAAGGTTTTTTCAAGTCTCCCATTGTTTTACCAGTTAACTCTTCTAATTCTTTTAACTTTTCAAAGATTTCTGTCTTAATTTCCTCTCTGATTTGTTCCTTATCTTCATAATAAGTATTACATGCTTCAGTTGTAATTGTAAATCCTCTAGGTACAGGAAGTCCAATCGTAGTCATTTCAGCTAAGTTTGCTCCCTTCCCTCCTAATAATTCTCGCATGTCTTTGTTTCCTTCTTTAAAGGAATAAACAAATTTTTTCATCTTATCACCTCTCTATTTACTTTTCAAGTATATCAAAGAATAAAAGAATAAGCAATATAATTAACTAATTTGGAATAAAAAATAAAATTAAAAAAGAGTATCTTTTAATACTCATACCATAATCCATCGGCAATTAACTGATTAATCTTATTATTATGCTCTCCTATTGTTTTACTAAAATATATTTTTTTATTTTTATCAGCAACAAAATAATAATAATCACTTTCAGTTGGTTCTAACACAGCAATAATCGATTCAATAGAAGGATTACAAATTGGAGAAACAGGTAATTGGACAAAATTCGCACATCTAGTATTATAATTATTACATTTATTAATTTCTTCTTTAGTTAAGTCTCTATCTCCCATGTTAATTTTTTCTCCATAATAAGTAGTTACATCACTTCCTAAGTTCATATTAGCATTTAATCGATTTAGAAATACTCCCACAATTTTCTTTCGGTCATCTAAAGTTACACCTTCTAATTCAACAATCGAAGCGAGAGTCAATACTTCATGAAAACTTCTTGATTGACTTGTTATTTCTTCTTTATAAGCATCTAATTGTTTAGCAGTTTCTTCTAACATGATTTCTAAAATTTCTTTTACGGTAACATCTTTAGAAGAAAAATAATAAGTATTTGGATATAAATATCCTTCTAGAGAATAATAAATATTTTCATTTAAAATATCACTTTCCAAAAACCAGTATTGATTAATTAATGTTTTTAAATATTCTGTATCATTTAAAGTGCTATAAACTTCTTCTTCGGTTCTATTTGTCGCATTCGCGATTTCTTTAGCAATAGTCCTCATATTAATTCCTTCTTTAAAAGTGATACTAATTTGATTAGAATTACTACCTACCCCTTCTTCTAAAAGTTTGACTATTTTTTTTACACCCATATTTTCCGACAGAAAATACGTAGCGGCCTTCATATTTTTATGATTCGTAAGATAGACATATATTTTAAAAATAAACTTACTTTTAATTAGATGTTCTTGATACAGTGTATCAGCAATAGAACTAATATTTCCTGGTTCAATTACAACTTCTTTTAATTCATCACTACTACTTACTCCTGATAAATTATAATGAAATAACGCCACACCAAATATGATAATGCTAAAAATTAGAACAAATATAGCTATATGTATATTATGAATAAGTTTCATAGTTGCTCGTCTCTAACTCTCGATTAATTATTTTCTTCTTGAATTGATTCTAATATGGTTTCGACAATTTTCCATTCGCGATCAGATTCAATAGGAATTAATTCTGTATTTTCAGCATTTGGGTCAAAGATAGAGGCATATACTTTTATATTTCCCTCATCATCTGTGGTGTTGTCAGTATAAACAATATAACTTTTCTTTGTTTCTTCTGAATCGAAAGTAAACAAGACTTCACATACTACTTCCTTTCCATTTTCATCCATTACTGTAAATGTATTTTTTTCTTCCATTTTTAATCACCTTTCCTATCTAAATAACTTTGTAAAATCAACTGAGCTGCTATACCATCTACTTTCTTTTTTCGCTTTTTTCTTGATAAATCTGCTTCTATTAAAACTTGGTTGGAGATAACAGAAGTTAACCTTTCATCTTCCAAAATAACTTCCCTTTTGAAAGCATTTTCTAATTTCTTTTTAAATTCCAATGTAATTTCTGCTCTTTCACCAATTGAATTATTCATATTTTTAGGAAATCCTAAAATGATTTTGCCTATATTATTTGCATCGATAATTTCTTTTAGTGGAAGTATTAAACTGTCATAGTCCTCCTTTTCAAAATAAAGTGTTTTTAGGACTGTAGCTATAGTACTAGTGGCATCGCTAATGGCAATTCCTAATGTTTTACTTCCCAAATCTAATCCTAAATACCTCATAATCCTCCTAACTCATTTTTTAGTATATCATTTTCTTCTATTTTTAACAATCACAATTAGGAATGATCTAGAAAATATTTATAAATTTGATACCAACTATAAACACGTAAAACATTTTCTTTATTTACCTGTAAATTATAGGGAGCATCAAAGCAAAGTACTGGAATATACTGACTAATTTCTTCTACATTACTTGCCTTGTCCTCAATCATAATATCTATTTTATTTTTAAGACATTTATCTTTTTTATTTCCAGAACCCGCTACAATCTCATCATAGGGAATACTATTTTTATTTAGCCATTCTTCTACATAAAAATTCATTGTATTAGCATATTGATTCGTTAAATAACGATTATCCCTAGCCGTTAATATCACAATTTCATGTCCCATATCTTGTAATAAATGTAATACTTTACCAGCATAAGGACGGGTGGGAATAGAAATCATTACATCAAAAATATATTCTTTCCAAAATTTATAATTTTCCTCCTCTGTTAATTCAAATTGTTTTTCAATTAAATATTCATAAGGATGAAATCCGCGATTAATATTATTTTCAATACAAAATTTATATCCACATGAATAATGCCACGCTCCTATATCATTTAATACTCCATCGATATCTACGCCAATTCTCATTCTGTACTCCTCTCTATTTTTTAACATTATAATTGTATCATAAATTATTTTTTTTGCAAAGAGGGTTTTAAAGTTAGAAAGAAAAAAGCAGAAAATTAAGTATAAATATGTGCTAAACTAATGTAAGAATAAAATATACTTTTTATAAAACTTCTCATAATTTTTTTATTAGCAATTAATAACTCATTTAAGATGTTTCTTTTTCTAAATACTCTATTGCATCTTGAAAAGTTTTAATCTCTACTAATTCAATATCATATTTTTTATTCTTTACAACTTGTTTTGCTTCTTCATAATTATCACTCGGTACTAAGACAATATCCATATGATTTTTAACTGCTCCCATAATTTTATATTTTATACCAGCAATTTCTCCCACATTTCCATTTATATCAATAGTACCAGTTCCAGCAATATTTCTTCCTTTTAAAATATCTTTTCCACTAATAGCACTATAAATACTAAGAGCCATCATTAATCCACCTGAAGAACCACTTTCACTCGCCTTAAATGTTAATTCTATAGTAGGATCTATTTCATATTCATAATTGGTAATAAGAACTATTCCCAATACTTTACTGTCACTTATTTCTTTTACTTCCACTTCTACTTCGGACTCTTTATCATTTCGTTTTATTTTTACTAATAATTTTTCTCCTACTTTAGACTGTTCAATTATCTTTTTAACCTGATTGACATTTTCAATCACTTCTCCATTAATTTCTAAAACCTCATCTCCTATTGCTAATCCATTTTCTAAAGTCGTACCTATCACAATATTTTTCTTATCTTTAACTTCTATTTTGCAACCTGCTTCTTGATATGCCACATATATTGCATTATTAATGGAATTATCTAACATCACTTTATTTCTAATATTAATTTCTTCTGTTGTTTCATCTGAAATTTGACTACTTTTAATACTTTCTAAATCCCAATCTTTCATAACGTAAGATAGTAAATAAGTAGGAATAGTTGCCACATATTCTGTTACGTATAATAAATTAAGACTACCTTCATAATCTTTCTTTTCTTCATATTGAATTCGGTTGCTAATATCAATTGTACCACCAGGTGCATTTATGTAATATGGAAGTTTAAGGTTAAAGATTAAAATAATAACAATCATAGTAAGGATATAAATTTTATTTTCTTTAATTATTTTTCGCATTTTTTTCCTTCCTCCTTCTATTTTTTTAATCATTCATCATATAATGAATTAGTGATTATCTATGAAAAATAAAATAATAAATTTGGTCGTGATTCTATCTTTAATAATCGTATTAATAGAAATTCTTTTAAATAAAACTTTAGTCTTTGATACTATTTTTTATTCTCTCGATATTTGGGTTACTTCTATTTTACCATCTTTATTCCCTTTTTTTGTCATTAGTGATATTTTAATTTCCTATAACATAACTAATTATATTCCTAAAATCATTAAAAAGACTTTAGGAACTCTTTTCCAAGTAAGTGATCCGGTTCTAACTATTTTCTTTTTATCTTGTCTATCAGGATTTCCTTCTAATGCTAGGAATACTAAAACTTTATATGAGAAAGGACTCATCAGTAAAGAAGAAGCTACTCACGCTTTAATATTTACCCATTTTTCTAATCCTTTATTCATTTTATCAACTGTCGCGGTCTTTTTTTTAAAGAATGAACAATATGGAATTTTGATTTTAATTTCTCATTACTTAGGAAATATCTTATTAGGAATTTTAACTAGAAATCACTCTAGCAATTATCATAATCATTATACGGCAACTGATATAAAAAGTCAAAAATTTAGTAATATCTTAATTAAAGCAATTCGTTCGGCCATTGATACTTTGCTATTAATATGTGGTACTCTTACTTCTTTTTTAATTCTTTCTTCTTTAATAATTCATAGACTGCAATTAATGCCTTATCCTTCTTCTCTTTTAAAAGGGATATTGGAAATTACTATGGGTTTAAAAAGTTTATCTCTGTTACCTCTTCTTGATATATATAAAGTAGTAATTTCGACGATGTTTATCTCTTTTGGAGGGTTATCTGTTCACTTACAGGTATTATCTCAATTAGTAGATACCGATATTTCCTATCAACCTTTCTTTGTCGCAAGAATTTTTCATGCTCTTTTATCAGGGTGTATTTGTTATGGACTATTCATTTTGTTTTTTTAAATTAGGTTATAGTCTCATGTTTCTTAGAAAAATTTTTTATAAAAAAAAGAAAGTAAGAACTTCTTTTAAAAAATATAAAATAATAGATTCACCAATATACAAAGTATAACTCCAATTACGAAAGGAATTACAATAGAGAGAATGGTCCAAAACCAACTATTTGTTTCTTTTTTTATGGTTAAAACAGTAGTGGAACAAGGAAAATGAAATAAGGTAAACAAAAGAAAACAAATAGCAGTACATAAAGTCCAACCATGACTTGTTAAAATTATTTTTAATGAGTTTAAACTATCGTAACTAGTTAAAGTATTCGTACCTAAATAAATCATTAAAAGAAGAGGCATAACGATTTCATTAGCAGGAAAACCTAATAAAAAGGAAAGAAGAATCACTCCATCTAAACCCATGATAACACCAAGAGGATTTAAGAATTTACTTAAAATATTTAGAATAGAAACTCCACCGATAGTAAAATTAGTAATGAGATAAATTATTGCTCCCGCGGGTGCTGCGACAAGAATTGCTCTACCTAAAACAAATAAGGTTCGATCAAAAATACTTCTAATAATTAGTTTACCTATTTTAATTCTTCGGTAATCAGATAACTCTAGAATAAAAGATAAATTTTCTCCTTTTAGTAATGTTTTTGATAAGATTTTATTGACTAAAAATGTCATAAAAATACTTAACATGATCAAAAATACTAAGGCCAAAGCACAAACAATACTAGATAAAAATCCGCGACTACTTCCTATAAAAAACATAGAAATAATTGCAATTAAAGTAGGATATCTTCCATTACAGGGCATAAAACTATTGGTAAGAATCGCTAAAAGTCGTTCACGTTTGGAATCAATAATACGGCATCCTGTTACTCCAACAGCATTACAACCAATTCCCATACACATAGTAAGTGCTTGCTTGCCACAGGATTGACATTTAGAGAAGGCGTGATCCATATTGAAGGCAATTCTTGGTAAAAGACCAATATCTTCCATAATAGTAAATAAAGGAAAGAAAATTAGCATTGGTGGTAACATGACTCCTACTACCCAAGATGTAGTGTTATAAACGCCATAAACAAGTAAGCGATTGATATTTGTTGGTAAAAAACTTAAAAGTTGATATAGTGGTTCTTCTAATTGAAATAAAAATTTAGAAAGAATTTCAGAAGGGATATTACTACCAACAATTGTCAACCAAAAAATACAAAGCAATAAGAAAAGCATAATTGGGATACCTGTTTTTTTACTAGTTAAAAGGTGATCAATTTTTCTTTCTTTTTCCATATAGTGATTATCTTCTATCGTCACACATTGACTCCAAATCCAACTACTTGTTTTTACAATCGTACTAGCCTTCTTTAATTCATCTGTGGTTTGAATATCAGGTTGATAAACATTCTTTAATGGATGATTTACTTGATATTCAATCTGTTTTAATAAATCAGATATTCCTTTTTTATTTAAAGCTGAACTACCTATTACTGGTACTTTTAATATGTTAGATAGTTTATTTAAGTTAATGTGAATTTTTTTCTTTTTTGCTTCATCCATTAAATTTATAACGACAATTACATTAGTAGTAATCTCTAAAATTTGTAAAACTAAATTTAAACTTCTTTCTAGCACTAAAGCATTACAAATTACTACTGTAATATCAGCTTGATTACTTTGAATAAAGTCTCTTGCTACTTCTTCTTCTTTTGAATGAGTAGCTAAGGAATAGGTTCCAGGTAAATCATAAATTTCATAAGTCTTTTGATGATAAGTAAATTTACCTTTAGCATTTTCAACGGTCTTTCCCGCCCAATTTCCTGTATGTTGTTTAAGACCAGTTAAGATATTAAAAATGGTACTCTTTCCGACATTGGGATTTCCTGCTAAAGCTATTTTATAATTACTCATCAACGACCATTATCCCTTCTGCGTCACCATCACGAATCGCGATGGTGGAACCCATAATGAAATAGGCACTCATTCCTCCAAAAGGACTAATTAGTACTTTTTTAATACTTGTTCCTGGTACTATTCCGATATCTAAGAATCTTCTTTTGATAGTTAATGGAGAATTGACTTCTAATACTTTATAATTCTTATTTATTAATGTTTTATCTAAACAAATCATCCCAACACTTCCCATAATAATATATGTAATCATGAGAAACAGGTGAAATGAGATTTTATTGATGTTTAAAAATACTTCGTTTTAAATTATAGAAATAAAAAGAAAATATGAATTTTGATTCTATATTTCCTCTATTAATTTTAAATTACTTCCAACAAAGATAACAATATATCTTTTTAATTTA
>CAYOCA010000020.1:0-12788 GCA_964402345.1 uncultured Muribaculaceae bacterium
GAATTTACGGACTAAAGTCCGTGGATTTTAGATCCAGTGCTTATCATATTAAAGACATTAACAAAGTTTTATGCTAATATTTGGATGTTACTACTGACATTTTTATCATAAATAGTTATTTTCCCATTATCGTTTAAAGTCATTAGTAAAATATTTTTATAATCATTGTATCCCCTATTCTTCAATTCTTTTTCTAACCAATTTTTATCTTTTTTCATCTCTTTTAAGTTAGCTTCTAATAAAGTACCATCCACAATAAGATTAGCACACAATTTCTCATCTTTAGCTTTAATTTTCATATCTCCTTTAGTAACCATTTCTTCTTTAGCAGAAGTAAGGAAACTAATTTTACCACTAATTTCTAAAATCGCATAGTTTACTTTACTTAAATCAAAATATCCACTTTGTCTTGCTTCTTCTTGTAAATCATTGATTGTTATTCCTTCTTTAGCTAAATTTTTTTCAATAATTTTACCATTTTCAATTAAGACAGAAGGTACTCCAAATATAAATCGTCTTAAACGAATATTTTTTAATGTTAAATAAGTCGCTAAAACATCTGACAAGCCATAAAAAAGTAAAGATATTACTCCAGCAACCATATCTTTTTCAATATCTAAAGAAATATCTGCTGCAATACTACCAATTGTAATACCAATTAGATAATCATACATATTCATTTGACTTACTTGTTTTTTTTCCATTCCTTTTGTTAAAAAAAATAAAATGACAAGTACTAGTATGCTTCTTCCTATTACTAACAAACATTCATTGTTCATAAGTATCACCATTACTAATATTTGTCTTTTTTTAATTTTATATTCTATGATAAAGATTAAATAAACTACTACATATCAACAAAAAACAACAGATAAATACAATTATCCAGAAATTTTGACATAATAAGGATTTTATCTTTGTAAAAAAAGATTTATTACTAATCATTTCTAGTATAAAAATAAAATTAATTCCCAACATTATAAAAAGAAGTGGATAAAATAAAAGATTATATTTTAGAGCATCTATCCATTGTAAATCTAAAAAGGCATAAAATGCTCTAGTCATTCCACAGAAAGGACATGGTATTTGAAATAATAATTTAAAAGGACAAGGAATATTTCTAGATATTATCAAACTAATACTTAAAAATATTCCTAATCCTAGTAACATTAATGCTCGAGATATTTTAATCATTTAATGGATTCCCATTAGCGTCTTTATTAATAGATCCACATAGAATTAATACTCCCTCTACGAATCCCCAAATAGCCGCTACTACTGGACCTATTCCACAAAGAATCCAACCAACTAAAGTTAATAATAGTTGCGCTACTGCTTTTCCAGTATATCCTAAATAAAAGTTATGAACCCCGAAAGTTCCAAGAAAAATTCCAAATAATCCTGCTGCAACTTTGGATTTACTGTTACTAGAACTTGTTAAATTTACTGTTTCTGTCTGGTGAACACTTTCAGTATCTGAAATCGCTGTTCCACATTTGGGACAAAACTTCACTCCTTCCTCTAAAAGATTACCACATTTTACACAATACTTTGCCATTTTATTTCTCTCCTTTTTTTCTTTATAAAATTTTTCCTTCCATATAACATTCGTAAATGTAATCAGGATTTTCATAATATAAACTACTATTATAATTATCAATTTCTTCTATAATCCAAGATGATAACACAGTTATTAATGTCGCGACATAATGTTTGGGAGAATCACTCACCATAATAATTAGTCGCTGATATATTTTACCTATTTCCCAGTAAGACGGAACTCTATATTTGCATTTTTGAATTGGATTATATTCACCAATTGAGATATTTGCCTCTTTTATCCATTCATCTGTTATTTTTTCAATGTTTTCTGAATGGTAGATGCTTGCTAATTGATATATTTTCTGAATATTTTTTTCTCCTAAATACACAATTATCTTTTTTTTAGTATTTTTGGTAATTCGGGCTAGATGTTCTATAAAACTGCACGTGAAGAATAAATCATTTGCTTCATCCGATTCTCTATACATCATGACATTCCTCACATTCTATAAAGGTTAAGCAACTTAATGATTCTTTAGAGCAAAAAGCAATTTGATGAGTAGGATGTTTGAATTTTGCTAATTCCCAAAATGCCTCCCTGCTAATTTCACCAGCTATCAATTCGGAAATATAATTATATACTTGATCATCTGCCATAGCACCAATCACAATATCATAACTATGCGTTTTTCCCATACGGCAATCAATAATAAAATCTAACCATTCTTCAGTCATCATGGTAAAATGCTTTATTTTTAGCTTAGAATTTTCATTATATTCATATTTATTAATAATTGGTGTTTGATATTTTCTTTCCCATTTAATAGCTTGTTCTTCTAAAATGGTACAATAAAATCCAACTCCAAAGTCTTTTGTAAATTTTCCTTCTAAAATTTGAGGAACATCTACTTTACAATAACTACCATGGTATATAATTTGTTTTGACATCTTCTCTCACTTCCTTACAGATTAAATTCTAACTTTTAAACCACCTTTTGTATAGCCTATATTCCTTTAACCTATTTTTCTTTAACTAAAATTAACTCTAATTGTTCTTTTTCTTTTCTAAGTAATTCTCTTTCCTTATCTACTACTGCATTAGGTGCTTTCTTCACATAATTTTCATTACTTAAAAGTTTCTCTCTCCTATTAATTGATTGAACTAAGTTTTCTTTTTCTTTCTCTAAGTTTCTTTGCCTTTCTAACTCATTCTTACTATTATCATAAAACAAATCAATTTCTAACTTATTCAATTTTATTTTTTCACATACATATTCTTCTGGTATAATCTCTTTATCTTTTCCATTTAATTTCAAAGAATTATAAACTAGTGATTTAATATATTCATCAGAAATAGATACTTTTACTTGAAAATCACTACCTATATTTAATTCTTGTTTTTTAGTACGAAACATTGTAACAAATTCTAATACGTTATCTATTTGCTTCTCAATTTCAGGAAAACACATTTTCTCATCATAAACAGGATAATTAGAAATCATAATAGATTCAGCATCTCTTACTGGTAACATTCTATAAATTTCTTCTGTAACATATGGCATAAAAGGATGTAACATTTTTAAAATAGAATCTAATACTTTTAATAAAACACTTTTAGTAGTAAGGTTCATATCAAATTTTGATAATTCAATATACTTATCACAAAAATCATTCCAAATAAAACTATATAAGGTATTTCCAACAATGTTAAAGTCATATTTTTCCATCGATTTTGTAACTTCATTTATTGTTTTATTTAACTTTGTCATAATCCATTGATCAGATTTAGATAAATTTTCTAAAGATAATTCTGTTATTCCTTCAGTATTCATTAGTACATAACGGGAAGCATTCCATAATTTATTAATAAAATTCCACGTAGATTTAACTTTTTCTTCATCATATCTTAAATCCATACCAGATGCAGTATTAGTTGTTAAAAAGAATCTTAAAGAATCAGCTCCATATTTTTCAATTACCTCCATAGGATCTACACCATTTCCTAAAGATTTACTCATTTTTCGTCCCTCTTTATCACGAATTAAACCATGAATTAAACAATCTTTAAATGGTCTTTCACCCATAAATTCTAAACCTTGAAATGTCATTCGATTTACCCAAAATGGAATAATGTCATAGCCAGTTACTAAAACATCATTCGGATAATATCTTTCTAAATCAGATGTTTTTTCAGGCCAACCTAAAGTAGCAAAAGGCCACAAAGCACTAGAAAACCAGGTATCTAAAACATCACCATCTTGTACCCAGCCATCTTCCTTTGGTTCTTCCATTCCAACATAAATTTCATCTTCCTTATACCATGCTGGAATTTGATGTCCCCACCATAATTGTCTTGAAATGCACCAATCATATGTAATTTCCATCCAATGATTCATAATTTTTTCGTATCTTTCGGGGATAAAATTTACTTTTTTATCTTTATCTTTCTGAAGCTCTAGAACCTTCTTAGCCAAGGGACGCATTTTAACAAACCATTGTTTTGACAAATAAGGTTCTACCATAACATTAGTTCTTTCTGAGTGTCCTACGGAGTGAACCATCTCTTTTATATCAATTAATAAATCATGTTCTTTTAAATACTCGACTACTTTCTTGCGACATTCAAAACGATCCAAACCAGCAAATTCTCCACACTTATCATTCATTGTTCCATCGGGATTCATAATTTTAATACGTTCTAAATGATGACGTTCTCCTACTTCAAAATCATTTGGATCATGAGCGGGTGTAATCTTAACAATACCAGTTCCAAACTCTGGATCGGCATGCTCATCTCCAATAATAGGGATCACTTTATTTAAAATTGGAAGAATAACCTTTTTACCAATTAAGTGTTTATATCTTTTATCTTCAGGATTTACCGCTACAGCGACATCACCAAATAATGTCTCTGGTCTAGTTGTCGCGACTTCCAAATAATCTTTTTTATCTTCTAAATAATACTTAATATGGTAAAATGCTCCTGGAATATCTTTATAGATAACCTCTTCATTCGATAGAGCCGTCATACTTTTAGGATCCCAATTAATGATTTTTTCACCACGATAAATTAATCCTTTATTATATAAATCAACAAAAACTCTACGAACAGCCTCACTCATTTTCTTATCCATAGTAAATCTTTCTTTGTCATAATCAACAGATAAACCTAATTTTGCCCATTGAGCATGGATAATATCCTCATGTTCATCTTTCCATCTAAAACATTCTTCTAAAAATTTTTCTCTTCCCAATTCGTACTTATCAATTCCCTGTTCCTTTAGGCGATTAATTACTTTTACTTCAGTTGCAATGGCAGCGTGATCAGTACCAGGAAGCCATAAGACGTCATAGCCACACATTCTTTTATATCTTACAATAATGTCTTGAATCGCTGTATCCCAGGCATGTCCTAAATGTAATTTACCAGTAACATTAGGAGGTGGAATTACTATACAATATGGTTTTTTTGATAAATCTCCACTCTTAAAATACTGTTTCTCTTTCCAATATTCATATTTTCCTTGTTCCACCTTTTTTGAATCATAAATTTTTTCTAACATTTTCTCTACCTATCTTTCTTTTGCTGTAAATAAACTAATTTTTTTGTTACTTTCTTATCCTTTTTTTCTTTAATAAAATCAATATCACTTGTTTATAGTAGTTACATTTTTTAAAATTCCCACATGATGTTATAAAAAAAACATCACTATCTTCAAAAAATGAACACAAATTTTTATTAATCTACTCTACTGCAGATATTTGAAAAGACATAAATTATTTTCTTTTACTTATCCACTAATTTTTCTATCAATATAAACATTTAATACACTACCTATTTGATAAAAAAACTTACTGATACTTTTATTACTTATTTTTAATGCTTGTATCAACTTATTGACACAAGACTCTTCTTTTAATATAGAATAACTATATGAGTAATATACTCCAAAGATAAAAGACATCACTTCTAATATTTTATCAGCGTCATTATCACTCACTTTAGAATTAATAACTTTATATTGCTTAAAATCATTATAAACTAAATCATTTGGAAAATGATCAATATACATATCCATATATGGATAATTCACAACCATCCTAAAATTTTCTATAACATGAGCATCTTTTAAAACCATACAATAATGAAGTACTTTTTGATTCATTCCTTGAGGTAATCCATTTTTATTTTGACAGTAAATAGCAACTTTAATAATATCATCATATTTTGTATCTTCAGTAATACTTCTCATTAATTTATCTGTTTCAAATAATAAATCAATGCTATTTTTAGAATAATCGGTATTATCTTCAAAAATCATAAAAAAATTTTTCTTATTGCTAAATTGTCCTATGTCATGAAATAGACCAATTAAGCCACAGACAATCAATTCTTCTTCATTAAATATCCCTAAATTAGCAGCAATATCTTTACATAATTCCATCATCTTAATACTGTGAAAGTACATTGCTTTCACATTTCCTTTATTCATATCAAATTTCTTTATGTATTGTTCAAATACTTTCATGATTCTTGTTTCTTTCATACTAGCAACTCCTTAATACAACATTTTTCCAAAATAAGACATTTTTTTATTTAACTAATTTAAGTATATAATAAACCTTATGAATTTTCAATACTTTTGAATAGAAAAATCAACTAGTTTTTTAGTTGACTTTTCTTTCTTTGAATTCTATTTTGCTTCTTCACAAGCTCTAAGTTCTCTAATTACTGTTACCTTTATTGTTCCAGGATATTGCATTTCTTCTTCAATTTGTTCTTTTATTTTCCTAGCAATTTGATAACTTGCTAAATCATCAATCTCATCTGGTTTCACCATTACTCTAATTTCTCTTCCAGCTTGTACAGCATATGCTTTCTCTACTCCCGAAACAGAATTACCTATTTTTTCTAGTTGTTCTAAACGTTGAAAATAATTTTCAGAAGTATCATTTCTCGCTCCAGGACGTGATGCTGAAATAGTATCAGCAATTGCTACAATAGAAGAAATCACACTCGTTGCTTCGGTATCACCATGATGAGATAAAATAGCATTTACTACAACATCATCTTCGCCATATTTTCTAGCAAGTTCTGCTCCAATTTGAACATGTGATCCTTCCATTTCATAATCAATAGATTTTCCAATATCATGTAAAAGTCCAGCTCGTTTTGCTAAATTGATATTTTCTCCTAATTCACTCGCTAAAAGTCCAGCAATATTAGCAACCTCAATAGAATGTTGAAGAGCATTTTGACTATAACTAGTTCGAAAATGTAATTTACCAACAAGTTCAATTAATTCAGCATCCATTTTGCTAATTCCTAATGAATAAACAGCATCTTTTCCGTATTCACGAATTGCTGCTTGAACATCCTTGCAAGTTTTATCATAAACTTCTTCAATTCTCGCAGGATGGATTCTACCATCACTAATCAGCGTTTCTAATGTTAATCTAGCGATTTCTCTTCTTAAAGGGTCAAAACTAGAAATAACAATTGCCTCTGGAGTATCATCAATAATTAAATCTACTCCTGTTACTGCTTCAATGGTGCGAACATTTCGTCCTTCTCGACCAATGATTCTTCCTTTCATCTCATCACTTGGTAAACTAATCACACAAACTGTTTGTGTATTGGTGATGTCAGCAGCATATTTTTGCATACTGTTGATAATCATTTCTTTAGCAATATTATCTGACTCAATCTTAGCTTCTGATTCTTTTTCTTTAATATAACTTGTAATTTCTTTCGTCATATTTTCCTCTACTTGTTTCATAATTAAATCATGAGCTTCTTGTTTGCCAAATCCTGCTATTTCCTCTAGTTTCACTAGTTGTTCTTTTTTTAAGTCCTCCATTTCTTCATATTTATCTTGAATTTCTTTCTGCTTTTCTAACAAAGAAGTTTCTCTTTCGTTCGCCGCGTCTTCTCTACTTTGAAGTGCTAAGTCCCGGCGGTCAATATTTTCTTCTCTTTTAAGGAGACGATCTTCAGAATCTTTTAATTCTTTTTTCTTCTCTTTGATTTCCTTTTCGGTTTCAATTTTTAGTTTATGAATTTCATCTTTTGTCTCCAAAATAGATTCTCTTTTATTTTTTTCGGCATCTTTTTTAGCTTGTTCAATAATTCCTAATGCCATTGCTTTATCACGTTTTAATTTTAAAAAATTTATACCAACTATGACTAAACTGCCAATAATTAATCCAAGAATAAATACTAAAATGGAGATTAATACTGTATTCATATAAACACCTCCATTCTTTTATTTTGAATAGAAAATTAATTAATAATTAAACTATACATCTTAATTGTATCTAGTATTTTGATACTTGTCAAGAATGGAAAAGAAAATTCTAATAAACAAAAAAAGAAAATTTCAATAAAACTTTCACTTTTCCTTCCTTTATAACCTTTATTTAACTTAAATTTTCTGTTAACAAACTAGATAGTCCTCCTATTTTTAATCCTTTTCCTTTAATATAATCAATTATAATTGAAAGTTCATTTATGGTATCACTATTCATAGAAAGCAAAATAATGCTACCACTACTAAGATTTTCTTTAACAGAATTATAGGCTCGATCTTCACAAATAATATTTGGAACGATCGTATATAAATTATTTTTACTACAAAGTTCTAAGGTAGTCTTACTCATATCACTCGCTAAGCAATAAATTGCATCGTTATTGCTAATGCGACTAATTAAATTATTAGAAAACAATAAATTATCTGGAGTATATTTTCCTTGTTCTCCATAACTATAAAACTCTTGTGCTGACATTTCTTTAATTTTAGTTGAATTATTAATTAAATACTCATAATCAACAAAATAATTCACCGTTACTTCTTTATTTTTAATAATTTCTTCTATTTTACTTAAATATTTATTACTACTTAAAATAAAAACAAGACTTACCATTTGTTTGTTGTTATTTCCTAAAATAATAAATTTATCTTTATTATTCTTGATACTAACCTCAGGAATAACATCATTATAAACAAGTAAATTATTATTAAATACCCCCGCTGATTTCATGTTTTTATAGCTTTGCTCAACATCAACACTTCTGCCATTTAATCCTGGAATAATCGTATTAGAGACAACACTAGCGTCAATTGGTTCAACTTGATAAATGTCTTTGGTATTTTGTAGTTCAATCATCACCTTATCTTCTTCACGAACCACTTCAATTACTTTATCTGTATAAAAAAAACTAAAACCAATTAAGGTTGCTAACCCAATCACTTTAATAATATTTTTCATGTTCCCACCTACATTAAAACTATATGATAATGATTTTTATTTATTAGTTAAAATATGATTATTTTCATAAAAACTGTAATAACAATGATGTCCAATAATGATGTGATCGATTAAATATATAGCATGTAATTCTCCAATATCTTTCAAGTTTTGTGTTAGAATAATATCTTCTTTACTTGGGGTGGGATCTCCTGAGGGATGATTATGAATACAAACTAGATAACTAGCAGATAAAAGATAAGCATTTTTAAATATTTCTCTTGGATGGGCAATAGAGGAATTGATACTGCCAACAAATAATTTCTTTTTGTCTAAATATTTTTTCTTATTATCTAGATAAAGAACATAAAATTCTTCTTGCAAAGTATCTTTAAATAAAGAATGAAAGTAACGAATAATATTTTGAGGATTCGTGCAAGTTATCATTTCTTTTTCATTAACATCCATATTCATTCTTTTAGAAAGTTCAATAATCGCGAGTAATTCAATTGCTTTTACCTTCCCGATTCCTTCTATTTTAGTTAGGTTATTTAAAGTCATGGTTTTCAGATGTTCGATTCCTCCACTTTTTGTTAAAACTTCCCCCGCTAATTCTTTAACAGACTTCTTTTTAGTCCCAGTTTTTAATATAATCATTAGTAATTCTTCGTTGCTAAGAGCAGATGATCCATTTATTACTAATCTTTCTCTTGGTTTTTCTTCATTTGGTAGTTCTTTAAATTTTAACATTTTATTACCTCCTCTAATTATATTATTAGAGATAAATTTTCATTTTCCTTCTTTATTAGAAAAATTTTTTTATTTTTTTAGTATATAGTAAAAAAAATAGTATTGAATATTTACTCATAACCATTTTTATAATAATTCACTATCTTTAATGATAAAAATATTATTATCCTTATAAAAAGCATAAAAAACATCTTCAATATTGATATTCTTCTTCTTTAATAAAAGATATACCCATTCTTCATCTTTATTTAAAATTTTTAAAGTATCTTTTTGAATATTACTATCTAAAATGATTGGTAAGGGAAGTGGTGTTTTCTTTTTATCTTTTGGATAAGCAAAAACTGATAATGATCCATTATTTTCTAAAATAGCATATTCAATTTCTTCAATAGAACGATATCCTTTTTCTCTAATTTGTACCATTAAATCATCTAAATTATATTTTTGTTTAATCATTTCTTTATAATTGACACGACCATCTTGAATTATAATAGAGGGATTTCCATCTAAAAATATACGAAATTTAGGCTTTTTTAAAGTTAAAAAAGCAAGGGTTACTTGTAACACTAAAAGAGTTAATATTGGAACAATGGAATAAAAAATACTTTTATCATAGTTTTCAATACTAATCACAACTAACTCAGCAATTAATATAGAAACAATTAAGTCAATAATTCCTAATTGTCCTACTTCCCTTTTTCCCATAATTCTGTAGACACAGAAAATGAAAAAATAGAAAAATAAAGTACGTACAAAAATCAACATATAATCCATAATATCACCATTACTATTATCTGTTTAATTCTATTTTTTTATACAAAACATACTATTTATTAGGTGATTGTTTATGTTTAAAAATTTATTTCATTCATTTTTATTCTTTTTCATTGTTATTTTAATATCAACTTTATTTTTAACACTATTTCATTATTTTGATATAGTGGGAACTAATATTATTTCTTTTTTAAAAAAAATTATTCCAATTGTAACGATTTTCATCTCGGGGTATAAGGTAGGAAATAATAGTGAAAAGAAAGGATACTTAGAAGGAATAAAAATTGGTGGATTAATCATCATGATATTTGTAATATTACTATTGTTACTAAATCAATTTACTCTAAAATCATTATTATATTATTTCATTTTGTTACTTACTTCTGTTCTAGGTAGTATGGTTGGAATTAATAAAAAGAAAGCAACTTCATAATTATTTAGGTTGCTTTACTTTTTTTAATGAATTAGATGGAATAGGTTCTAGTCCTAACGCGATCATTGCATGTTCTCCGTAAAAAGCTTCATACTCTCTTGGCGTTAAATGCTCCTTATTTAATTCCTTGTATTGATCTTTCGAAAAGCACAAGAATCCAAAATCCTCTATTAAACTAATTCCAGGTACATAATAACTGTTGTTCCATTCTTCTTCTGTCAACAAAGAAGCAATTTGATTATCAAATGGAGCAATAGAATAATTTTTAGGATTTTCATAAATTTCTAATTGATAATCATTTTTTATTAATCTGTCTCCTAGTATATAATTCATATTAGTTAATGTTTTATTAGCGTTACTAATATATTTTTGTAATTGCTCAAAAGTAATCCAGTTTTGTTCTTCTTCGGCAATTCCTGTATTTGACATATTCCAATAGCATAATCGAAAAGCATGATCTAATACCACCGATAATTTATAGTGCATTGGGTTAAAAGCTTTATCTGTATATCGTCTATGTGGTCCAAAAACAGTACCATCTTTACCAATTTCTAAGTTGTTTAAAAATGCTTGATACTTTTGTTGTTCTTGAATAAATTGTATTTGTTCTAAATATAAGATAATTGTTTTTTCTTTTTCTAAATTATTTTTTTTGGAAATAATAGCTTCTAAAAAAAGCTGATTCTCCATTTTTTTATTTTCTAATTCTTGATTTGTCATTTTATCCCCCAACTTTCACTTTTATTATAATAAAAATAATTTGGTATGTAAATAAAGTTATATTATTAAGTAACTTAATTCTGTGATTCCTTTTTTTCTTACAAAAAAGTATTTTATGTATTATGTATTTATTTTGAGAAGTCTCTTATTTTTCAAGAATTTTAAACTATTATCATCTAAAATAGTACCAGTTAAAATAACTAATTTTTCTTTTCAATATGCAAATGCTCATAAGCTAAATCGGTAACCATCCTCCCCCTTGCTGTTCGTTTTAATAAACCAATTTGTAATAAATAAGGTTCATATACGTCCTCTATTGTTGATGACTCTTCACCAATAGAGGAAGCAAGGGCATCTAAACCTACTGGGCCACCATTAAACCTCTCGATAATAGCAATTAATAAATGATGGTCAGTATCATCTAACCCTAACTCATCTACTTTTAATTTTGTTAAGGCCTTTTTCATAATATCTAATGTGATAATATTACTTCCACCCACCAGTGCAAAATCTCTAACACGCTTGAACAATCGATTCGCGATACGAGGAGTCCCCCTACTCCTTCTAGCTAATTCCTTTGCGGCATCATCTTCAATTTCCATTTTTAATACCCGAGAAGTTCTTTTGACAATTTTATATAATTCCTCTTCCGTATAATAATTTAATTTAGAAATAATACCAAAACGATCTCGCAAGGGAGCTGATAAATCTCCAGCTCTAGTTGTTGCTCCAACTAATGTAAATGCTGGTAAATTAATTCGAATATTGCGACTTGATCCTTCACTACCAACAACGATATCCAGGCAAAAATCTTCCATAGCTGGATATAAAATTTCCTCAATAAATCGAGGGATACGGTGAATCTCATCAATAAACAAAACATCATTTTCCTCTAATGTAGATAGGATAGCGGCTAAATCACCACTTTTTTCGATTGAAGGACCGCTGGCAGTTTTTATATTACTACCTAATTCATTAGCAATAATATATGCGAGAGTCGTTTTACCCAGTCCAGGAGGACCATATAACAATACATGGTCTAAAGATTTTTTTCGAATTAATGCACTTTTAATAAAAATATTCATATTTTCTTTTACATCATTTTGTCCAATATATTCTTCTAGCTTTCTTGGACGAATTGTTAATTCATCCTCATCTTCCTTTAACATATTTCCAGTAATTATTCTTTCATCCATGTATTCATCTCCCCACATAAAATTTTTTACTCTAAATTATCTTATATAAAATATTAACTATTTTGCCATTACTTTTTCATGGATTGTTCTATTTCTTTGATTTTATCAATACTTTTCTTTGTTAT
>CAYOCA010000021.1:0-12565 GCA_964402345.1 uncultured Muribaculaceae bacterium
TTATCCCTCTAATTATATTATTAGAGATAAATTTTCAAATTACTTCTTATTTTAGAAATTTTTCTTTCATTTTTGCTATATTTTGCTTTTTTACAAACAATTGTTCGTTTAAATTTGACAAATTGTTTTGAATATGATATGATATAACTCACTTGCCGTTAAGGAGGTAGTATATTTTATGTTTAAAAAAAGAGTATTAGTAATATTCTTGAGTGTTTTATTAGTTTTCTTAATTGAATTATTAGTTAAGGATTCTAACGAAACTAGTAGTATGTTTACCCGTATGATTAAATTATCTAATTATCGTGCTTCTGATTATGTAGATAATGATTTGAAAGTAGTTGAAGTAGATACTAGTCAAAATAATTCTTCAGAACAAACAACTGAGGAAGAGACAAATGAAGAAAAAGAAGAAACTAATACTATAAATAATTCATCTAACGAACTTGTAGCAAACATATCAAATGAAGAGGTGCAAGAACCTAGTGTTGTATATAATGGTATGACATTAGAAGAACTCGCTAATCAATTAGATCGTTCATTTAAGAATGAACTATCTGGAAAAGGTTACTTATATGCTAGTTATTCTTTAGAAAATGGAGTAGACCCTTATTTAGCTGCTGCGATTTCTCTTGAAGAAACTGGTTGTAACTGGAATTGTAGTAATTTGGTAAAAAGTTGTAACAATGTTGGTGGTATGAAAGGAACTGGTTGTGGGAGTTATGGTTACTTTAATACATTAGATGATGGAATTCGTGCATTTATTGATAATATTGCTAGAAACTATGTAGCGTATGGTCTTACGACTGCTGAGACAATGAATTCCAAATATGCAGAGAATCCCGCATGGGCGAGTAATGTAAACAATTACATTAGTCGAATTAAAAATAATTAGAAAAAGAAAGATTATGTAGTAATATTTCTTTTTTTTTGGTATAATTTTTATGGAAATAGGTGATTTTATGAAAAATTTTGATAAAGATATTGTTTTTGATAAGGATAGTGCAATTAATAATTATGATAATTCTTCCAAAAATGAAGGTATATCCTTTAGTAATTTGGAAGAAAGAAGAAATATTCGAATTGTTTTTATGGGAACTCCTAGTTTTGCTGTTCCTGTTTTAGAAGGACTCTTTAGTACTTATCATGTTGTCATGGTAGTGTGTCAACCTGATCGAAAGAAAAATCGAAAAGGAAATATAGTATATCCTGAAACTAAAAAGTTCGCGATAAATCACAAGATAGATGTATTTCAACCAACTTCTATTAAAACACAGTATCAAGAGATTTTAAATAAGAAACCTGATGTGATTATTACTTGTGCCTATGGACAAATTATTCCTGATGAAGTAATTCATTTTCCTAAATTTGGTTGTATTAATGTTCACGGTTCTTTGTTACCTATGTTAAGGGGAGGTGCTCCTATTCATTGGGCAATTATTCAAGGTTTAAAAGAAACTGGTATTACGATTATGTCTATGTCCTCTCAAATGGATGCTGGAGATATTATTCGCCAGGCTAGCATTCCTATTAAAGATGATGATATATTAGATACTTTATATGAAAAAATGTCTTATTTGGGAAGAGATTTGTTATTAGAAACATTACCTAGTATTTTAGATGGCACCTGTACTTATCAAAAACAAGATGAAAAATTAGTAACATTTGGATTTAATATTACCAAAAATGATGAGAAAATTGATTTTTCTAAAACAGGAATAGAAATTCAAAATTTAGTAAGAGGATTAAATTCTACTCCAGGAGCTTATTGTTATTTAGATAAGAAACGAATGAAAGTTTATGAGGTAGAGCTTGTTTGTGATAATAAAAAGATAGTTGGAAAAATTGGAGAAATTGTCGCGGTTGATAAAGATGGCTTTATTTGTAGATGTCAAGATGGATATTTAAAAGTAAAAGATATTGCTATAGAAGGTAAGAAAAGATGTAAGGTTCATGATTACTTTAATGGAATAAATAGCAATAGTTTGATAGGTAAGGTGATTCAGTAATGGGAATAAAAAGGAAAGATATAGTTCAAGAAAATACAAAGAAAGATGAAACTAATAAAGAATCTTTTTTTGAGAAAATGAAAACTGATAAGAAATATAAAGCAAAGGTTGAGATTATTGGTTATGGTGTTTTTATTGTAGTTTTAATCCTTTATTTAAATATTGCTAATATGGGGTCATCTATCCCAAGTAATACAGTTTCGACTGGAAATAGCAATACTAATACTGACTTAGAAAATAGTAATTTAGATTTATTTAAAGAATTAAAAGATAATTATCAATATGATGTAGAAGTAGTAGTAAAGATGAATAATGTAGAAAACACTGATGATTCCTTAGATGAACAAAAAATTCATTATTCTGGTAAAGTATTTTCTAATAATATGGAAATTAATCAGGAATATAATGGAGAAAGTAGTACTTATTATAAAGTAGATGATTTTTATTATCAAAGACTAAGTACCGAGGAAGAATTTGGATTAGTAGAAGTAAGTACGATTTATCCTCTTATAGATTCCAAATACATTGAAATAGCTGAAGTAAAGAAACTAATTGACACTGCTAGTTTAGATCATGTGACGAATTATTCTAGTGGTAAAAAGGAAACAATTTATCATTTAATGGTAAAAGATGTGATTCGTAGTTATCAAGATGATGATGTGGTAGAAATATCTATTGTAATAGAGAATGATACCGTAACCATGACCATTGATTACTCACTTTTAATGAAAGTAATCAATGAAAAAATAGAAGAATGTCAGGTAAAATTTATTTATACTAATATTGGTACAATTTCCGAATTTCAAGTAATGGAGGAAGAAAAAGTTGCGGATTCTAATTCGTAAGTAGAGGAAGAAAATCATTAGTGATATTTTTTAAATGAAAGGGTGCTTATTATGGAAAATGTTGTAATTGTTACAGGCGGAAGTAGAGGAATTGGTGCGAGTGTAGTTGAGGTATTTGCTAGTCACGGTTATCAAATTGTTTTAAATTATTTGCAGAATGAGGATAAGGCTTTAAACCTCAAACAGAAACTTGAGGAAAAGTATGGGATTCGTGTTTTACCAATAAAAGCAGATGTTTCTTTGGAAGATGATGTCAAGAATATGGTAGATGAAACAATACGCGAATTTGGACGAATTGATGTTTTAGTAAATAATGCTGGAATAGCGTTAGATGATTATTTTTTCAATAAAACAGTCGCGGATTTTAAGAAAATATTAGATGTGAATTTAATTGGTACTTTTCTTACTAGTAAATATGTATCTAAATATATGAAAGAAAAAGGTACGGGAGTGATTGTTAATGTTAGTAGTACCAATGGAATAGATTCTTATTACCCTTATAGTATGGACTATGACGCTTCTAAGGCTGGAGTTATTTTGCTTACTAAAAATTTAGCAGTAGAGCTAGGTCCTAATATTCGGGTAAATGCTGTTGCTCCTGGTTGGGTTACGACGGAGATGAATAAAGAGCTAAGTCTTGAATTTATTCAAGAAGAAGAGAAAAAAATTGTCTTAGGAAGATTCGCTAAACCTGTTGAAATTGCTAAAGTAATTTACTTTTTAGCAAGTGATGATGCTAGTTATATTAATGGAGAAGTGATTAAAATAGATGGGGGAAGGAAATAGAGACGAGGTCAGACTATGTGTGGAATTAATGGAATTATTAGTAAAGATAAAAATAAAGAAGGACAAATTCACGCGATGAATGACAAAATTATTCATCGTGGACCTAATGCTGAAGGAGTGTATGTAGATGAGTTGGTGGCGTTAGGACAGAGAAGATTATCGATTATTGATTTATCTGATAAGGGGAATCAACCTATTTATAATGAAGATAAGAGTATTTTAGTGGTTTATAATGGGGAAATTTATAATTATCAAGACTTGAGGAATGAATTAGAAAAGTTTGGACATGAATTTGTGACAAATACCGATACTGAAGTGTTAGTTCATGGCTACGAAGAATGGGGGTACGATTTATTACAACGCCTGCGTGGCATGTTTGCTTTTGCTATTTATGATACTAAAAAAGAAGAATTATTCATTGCTAGAGATTATTTTGGTGTAAAACCTCTTTACTATTATGAAGGTGAAGAAGTATTCTTATTTGGTTCTGAGATAAAGAGTTTTATGGTACATCCTAGGTTTGAAAAAAGGTTAAATAAGGAAATGTTAGGTGCTTATTTAACATTTAGTTTTACACCAGGGGAAAAAACTTTTTTTCAAGATGTTTATAAATTAGCTCCTGGTCATTATATGGTTATTGATGTTAAAACAAGGAAGAAAAAGATTAGCAAGTATTTTACTTTATCATTTTCTAGGACAACTAAAAGTTATGAAGAGGTAGTAGAAGAAATTTCTAAGACAATGAAGGATTCTGTAGAACATCATTTGATTAGTGATGTAGAGGTAGGTTCATTTTTATCAAGTGGGATTGATTCTTCTTATTTAGTTAGTTTAGCTAGACCAGATAAGACTTATACAGTTGGCTATGAAAATAAAAAATATAGTGAAATAGAATATGCTAAAGATTTAACAGAACGATTAGGTATTCAAAATATTTCTAGTAAAATCACAAAAGAAGAGTATATGGAAGCAATTTCCGATGTTTATTATCATATGGACGAGCCTACAACAGATGCGTGTAGTATAGCTGTATATTTTTTATCAAAATTAGCTAGTGAAGATGTAAAAGTTGTTTTATCAGGTGAAGGTGCTGATGAATTTTTTGGTGGATATAACAGTTATGATGATAATATTTATACTAAGTTACCATTATGGATAAGAAAGATGATTGCTGGTATTTGCCAGGTATTACCAAAAAACAAGTATACTAGATATTTGATTCGAAGAGGAAAATCTTTAGAGGAATCTTATGTTAGTATTAATCGAAATTTTTATGATGATGAATTAAAAGATATTTTAAATTTTGATGACTATTTAAAAAATAAAGATATTTTAAAAGATACGTATTTAGAATATAAAGACGAAAATGAATTAAATAAAAAACTTGCTATTGATATTCGCTATTGGTTAGCAGATAATATTTTGTTAATTGTCGATAAAATGACGATGGCTTTCTCACTGGAGTCGAGGGTTCCATTTACGGATATTGAAGTATTCCGTTTAGCAAGTACCTTACCTAAAGAATATAAAGTTCAAAATAAAATGACAAAAGCATCCCTTCGAGATGCTGCTAAGAAAGATATTCCTAATGAGAGTTATAAAAAGAAAAAATTAGGGTTTCCAGTTCCTATTCGTGAATGGATAAAAGAAGATGATTTTTATCAAGAGATTAAGGAAGTGTTTGAATTAGAGATTGCAGATGAATTATTTCAAAAGAAAAATATTATGAAGTTATTAGAAGATCATAAGAACGGGGTAAAAGATAATTATCGAAGAATTTGGGCAATATATAGTTTTTTGAAGTGGTATCAAGTTTTCTTTTTAGAAAGTGAAAATTCGGTTGTAAAGGAAAATGGTTAAAATATAAGAAGATACTTCAAATATAAGGATAAGTTTATTAGATGAATATTTCATCAAATTTCTAAAAAAGGAAAGGTTGTAAATGTGTATAAATGAAGTAAAGAGAGCATAAAATTCTTGAATAACGCTTTTTTTTATTATATAATAAGGAAAGAATGAAGGTGTAATAATGAAGAAGAGAACTATTAGTGCAATTATTTTATTAGGAATTTTGCTTTTTTCTATTTTTTTAGGTTATCAAGTGTTTGGTGTTGTTATGTTAGTCGCGACAATTTTGGGATATCGTGAATTAGTAAATATCCGTTATCATGATGAGAAAAAAAATATTGAACTTGTTAAATTATTAGGAGTATGTAGTTTGTTTTTTATTGTACTTAATGATATTTTTTTTCAAATAGATAATCAATTATTATGGGAGATTCCTATCTTAATGTTTACAATACCAATCGTAATATATCAAGATGGATCAAGGTATAATATTAATGATGCTTTTTATATGTTAGGAATTGTATTCTTTTTAGGAATTGCTTTTCATAATATTATATATATGTCTAAAATAGATATATATAAATGTGTATTTATCTTTCTGATTGCTTTTTCTACTGATACATATGCTTATATAGGAGGATCTTTAATTGGACGTCATCCTTTAACAAGTATTTCCCCTAAGAAAACGATCGAAGGTAGTCTGATTGGTATTATCATGGGTTGCATTATTGGAGGAGTTTATTATAATTTAGCAATTGGAGGGGTTAGTTTGTTAGATTCGATTGTGATTTGTTTTTGTTTAACTATTTTATCGGAAATCGGAGATTTGCTATTTAGTAGTATTAAACGTTATTATAATCAAAAAGACTACTCTAATTTAATTCCCGGTCATGGTGGAATATTAGATCGATTTGATAGTATTATTTTTGTATCTTTAGGTTTTAGTATTATTTTAGCAATATTGTAAAAAATATGGAATTTGTAAAAGAAGAAGTTTGATGGTAAAGTAAACAATCATCTCAAATAGAAGTCATTTGAGTTCTTTAAGTTATTTTCTTCATTATTAAAAATTGATAGGAGGTATTCATGTTAAGTTTAATTTTATTTATTATTATTTTAGGGACAATTGTATTGATTCATGAATTAGGACATTTTTTATTCGCTAAATTATTTGGGGTATATGTTTATGAGTATTCCATTGGAATGGGTAAGAAAATATTTTCTAAAAAGCCTAAAAATAGTGAAACAGAATATAATATTCGTTTATTTCCTATTGGGGGATTTGTAAGACTTGCTGGAGAAGAAGGAGAAGATGAAGATAAAGAGGTTCCACTTGAACAAAAACTTTATAAGAAAGGTTTTTGGCAGAGGTTTTTCATCTTTTTTATGGGCCCTGGTTTTAACATATTATTGGCAGTTGTTACTTTATTTGTAATGTGTTTGATTTTTGGTAGTAATCTATCTACTTTGGAAGTTGGAAGTATTCCAGAAGATTATCCCGCATATGCGTCAGGACTTCGTGAAGGAGATACTATCTTAGCAGTAAATGGCGAAAAGGTAAGCACTTGGACACAAGCTAGATTAAAAATTGCTATAGTTGAAGAGGGTTCGACTTTAAAATTTCAGGTTAAGACAGTTGATGGGGAGATTAAAACAATTTCTATTCAACCCCAAAAAGAAACTGCTGAAGATGGGGTAGTAACTTATGTTTATGGTGTTAGTTGTAGAACTAAAGAAATGAAAGGGTTACTTGATAGTTTAGAGTATTCAGTTGTGGAGACAAAGAATATTGTTTTATCTATGACTACCACTTTAAAATATTTATTTACTGGTCATTTAGGAGTAAATGATTTATCAGGACCTGTTGGAATTTATGAAGTAGTAGATGAACAAGCACAATATGGAATTGATAGTTTACTATATTTAATGGCATATTTGAGTATTAATGTTGGAATTATGAATTTAATTCCTTTCCCAGCGTTTGATGGAGGACATATTTTGTTTTTGTTGATTGAAAAAATCCGTAGAAAACCTGTATCTAGTAATGTGGAAGCAACCATTACAGGAATTGGATTTATTTGTTTAATTCTTTTGATGATTTATGTGACTTGTCATGATGTATTCAATTTATTTACTTAAAAAATGTTGAATGACTAATATTTAGTCTCCTTTTTTTTGAAAAATAAAGCCTTGGATGAAAATTTGAATCATTTTATCTAAAAAAATGATTGTTATTTGTTCGTCTTTTTTGTTCGTAAAATGAAATTTTTTTAACTTTTTTCAAAAATTAGAAGTAATTTGAAAATTTATCTCTAATAATATAATTAGGGAGTGTAAAAAACATAAAAAAATTTAAAATAGTTAGTAGTGAGGAATTTGCATTAAATAAAATATTTTTAGAGGTAGATTTTGTAATGAAAAATTCTTGTGATAAAAAAAGTAGCAGAAATTGGTTAGGAAGGAGTTTTAAAAAAATGTAGTATTTTGTTTTTAAATGTAAAGTCATGGTTAAGAGTGTTGCTATCTAAAAATAGTTATGCTACAATTTCAATAGAGGTGTCGTTTGTTATGGAGTTTACGAAATTATTTATGATGGTGTTTCTTACATTTTTGTTTGTAGCATTAATCATTCCAATTGTAAAAAAAATAGCTATTCATATAGATGCACTTGATGTTCCTAATCAAAGAAAAGTTCATAAAGTACCAATTCCAAGATTAGGTGGATTAGGTATTTATGCTGGATTTTTATTAGGATATATATTGTTTGGGGTTGAGTCTATTCAAATGAATGCTATTTTAATAGGAAGTTTTATTGCCATATTGACTGGAATTATAGATGATATTAAGCCAATACCCGCTCGATATAAATTGATTGGTCAAATTGTTGCGGCGATTGTAATTCCTTTTTATGGAGGTATTTTATTAAAAGATGTAAGTGCATTTGGAATTATCATTAATTTTGGTAATCTTAGTCCATATGTTACGGTTTTGTTTATTGTAGCGATTATGAACTGCATTAACTTTATTGATGGACTTGATGGACTGGCGGGAGGAATATCAGCTATTTATTTTTTAATGATTGGTATTATTTCTATTTTATTCCATAGCAATGGGTTAGATATTGTCTTAACATTTATTATGTTAGGAGCTACATTAGGATTTTTAGTTCATAATTTTTATCCTGCGACTATTTTTATGGGAGACTCAGGAAGTTTATTTTTAGGATATATTATCGCGGTGATTGCTTTACTCGGTTATAAAAATGTAACATTTACTTCTTTGATTGTTCCAGTATTTTTATTAGCAATACCTATTATGGATACTTTATTTGCTATTATTAGAAGAATTTTAAAACATGAGTCAATCGCGATGCCTGATAAATGTCATTTACATCATCAATTATTAAAATTAAATTTTTCCATTAAGAAGTCAGTATTAGTCATTTATTTAATTGATATTTTATTTGCTATAGCATCCATTATTTATGTTATTGGTGATAGTTTTTTTGGAATGATAATTTATAGTATTTTATTTATTATTGTAATTATTTTAATCTGGAAAACAGATATTATTAGTGATAAAAAAACAAGAAAAAAATTTAGAAGGGAAAAGTAAAAATTATTAAGAAATAAGATTATTTTAGAAGGAGGTTATTATAATGAAAGGAATTATTTTAGCAGGAGGATCTGGAACAAGACTCTATCCAATCACTAAGGTGACGAGTAAACAATTGCTACCAATTTACGATAAACCCATGATTTATTATCCTTTATCTGTTCTAATGTTAGCGGGTATTCGAGATATTTTAATTATATCGACTCCTCAAGATACACCTAGATTTGAAGAATTATTAGGAAGTGGACAAGAATTAGGAATCCATTTAGAATATGCTGTTCAAAAAGAACCAAAAGGATTAGCTCAAGCCTTTACAATAGGAGAAAAATTTATTGGTCATGATTGTGTAGCGATGGTTTTGGGAGATAATATTTTTTATGGAGATGGACTTCAAAGAAAGTTAGAAGAAGCTAAAGCAGAGGCGATGTTAGGTAATGCGACGATTTTTGGATATTTTGTAAAGGACCCCGAAAGGTATGGAGTTGTTGAGTTTGATGAAAATGGAAATGCTATTTCTATAGAAGAAAAACCAAAATATCCAAAGAGTAATTATGCTGCAACAGGATTGTATTTTTACGATGATAGAGTTGTCGAATATGCTAAAAATTTAAAACCATCAGACCGTGGTGAATTAGAAATTACCGATATAAATAAAATTTATTTAGCAGATCATAGTCTAAAGGTTGAAGTCTTAGGTAGGGGATACTCTTGGTTAGATACAGGAACGCATGAGAGCCTATATGACGCTACAAGTTTTGTTTATCAAACTCAAAAACGTAGTAATTTAATGATTGGTTGTATTGAAGAAATTGCTTACTTAAATGGTTGGATTAGTAAGAACGAGTTAATTGAATTAGGTGAAAAGTTAAAGAAAACCCGTTATGGCGAGTATTTAATTCAATTAGCAAGTGATACATCGATGGATCCGATTAGAAAAGTTAAAAAAAAGTAAGGAGAGATTTTATGAAGTTTTTAGTGACTGGTTACAAAGGACAGTTAGGTTATGACATTGTTAGAGAATTAAAAAGTAGAGGATTTAATGATTATCTTGCTGTTGATAAAGAAAACATGGATATTACTAATCGAGAAGAAGTAATGAAAGTAATAATGGAATATCAACCAGATGTCATCTTCCATTGTGCAGCTTGGACTGCAGTGGATAAAGCAGAAGAAATGGAAGATGCCTGCTATCAAGTAAATGTTGTAGGTACAAGAAATATTGTTGATGCTTCTATAAAAGTAAATGCTAAAATATTATATATGTCTACTGATTATGTTTTTGATGGTACAAAGGATGGATTTTATTGTGAAGAAGATATAGTTAATCCTAGAAGTGTTTATGGAAAAACGAAATATCAAGGAGAAGAAGAGGTAAGAAGAAATCCTCATCACTACATTACTCGAATATCTTGGGTGTTTGGAATTAATGGAAATAATTTTATCAAGACGATGCTTAAACTATCTGAAAATCATGATAAAGTAACTGTAGTAGATGATCAAATTGGGACTCCTACTTATACGGTTGATTTAGCAAAACTTTTAGTCGATATGTCTTTAACAGATAAATATGGTACTTATCACTCTACCAATGAAGAGTACTGTTCTTGGAAAGAATTTGCTCAATATATTTTTGAAAGTAATGATATTCAAACCAAAGTTGTTCCTGTTAGTACAGAAGAATATTTAAAGATATCTGGTACTAAACAAGCATATCGACCTAGAAATTCTAAATTAAGTAAAGAAAAATTAAAAAATAGTGGTTTTGAATTATTACCTACCTGGAAAGACGCGACAGATCGCTATTGTCAAGAATTAGTAAAATCAAAAATTTTAACGAAAAAAAAGGAGAGATAGAGATGAAGTTTTTAGTAACTGGTGGAGCTGGGTTTATTGGAAGTAATTTCTTACATTATGAAGTAGATACTTATAAAGAGGATACTTTTGTTTGTTTAGATGTTTTAACTTATGCTGGAAATTATAATAATATTAAAGATTTAGAGAGTAGGTCTAATTATAAATTTGTAAAAGGTGATATTACTGATAGAGATTTTATATATGATTTATTTAAAAAAGAGAATTTTGATGTAGTAATTAATTTTGCCGCTGAAAGTCATGTGGATAATTCTATTAAAAATCCTAGTATTTTTTTAAAGACTAATATTATTGGTACTAGTGTATTAATGGATGCTTGTCTTAAATATGGAATTAAAAGGTATCATCAAATATCTACTGATGAAGTGTATGGTGATTTACCATTAGATAGAGTTGATTTAAAATTTCATGAAGATACTCCACTTCATACATCAAGTCCTTATTCTAGTTCAAAAGCTAGTGCTGATTTATTAGTAATGGCGTATCACAGAACTTATGGATTACCTGTTACTATTAGTAGATGTTCTAATAATTATGGGCCATATCAATTTCCTGAAAAATTAATTCCAGTTGTTATTTCTAAAGCATTAAAGAATGAAAAAGTTCCAGTATATGGGACAGGTGAGAATGTTAGAGATTGGATTCATGTAATCGATCATAATATTGGCGTAGATAAAATTGTGCGAGAAGGGAAAGTTGGCGAAGTTTATAATTTAGGAGGACACTCCGAAAGAACAAATTTAGAGGTAGTAAAAACAATTTTAAAACAATTGGGTAAATCAGAAGATTTAATCACTTTTGTTCCTGATAGATTAGGACATGATTTAAGATATGCAATTGATTCTACTAAGGTAGAGAATGAATTAGGGTGGAAATTAACTTATACTTTTGAAGATGGTATTAAAGAAACTGTAAATTGGTATTTGAATCATCAAGATTGGATTCAAGATATTTTAAATGGTGAATATAAAAATGCCTATAAAGGAGAGTGTTGTAAATGATGAAGAAAATAGAGACAGGTTTGCAAGATTGTTATATTATTGAACCAAGTGTTTTTGGGGATGATAGAGGATATTTTAGCCCGTATTTTATTCAAAAGGATATGGAAGATGCTGGATTATCTTTTTATGGTGTTGTACAATGTAATCGTAGTAAGAGTGCTAAAGGGGTAGTGAGAGGACTTCATTTTCAAAAAAATCCTAAGTGTCAAACAAAAATTGTAGAAGTAATCCAGGGAAGTGCAATTGATGTAGTAGTAGATATAAGAGAAGGTTCTCCTACTTATGGAAAACATGTAGCTGTTTTGTTAAAACCATATGATTCAAAGGATAATACTAGTGGTAGACAACTATATGTACCACGAGGGTTCGCGCATGGATTTATCAGTTTAGAAGATAATACTATTTTTCAATATTTAGTAGATAATGATTATGCACCTAGTTATGAAGGTGGAATTCTCTGGAATGATGAAGAACTTGGAATTGATTGGGATGGAATGTTTCAAAAGTATGGAATTGAAGAACCACTTACTAGTGAAAAAGATGGGAAGCATTTGACTTTGAAGAAAAGTCCTAGTTATTTTGAGTATTA
>CAYOCA010000022.1:0-12492 GCA_964402345.1 uncultured Muribaculaceae bacterium
TAACTTGTGTAGATGAGTTTGTTCAGAATATGTTTCTTGGATATGAAACAAAATTAGAAGAAAATGGTCTAAATTTATCCGGAGGTCAACGACAGAGAATTATTTTAGCGAGAATGTTATTAAATCCTAGTAAAATAATGTTGATTGATGAGGGATTAAATGCGATAGATGTTAATTTGGAACGTAAGATTCTAAAGAATTTATTTGCTAAATATACGGATCGAACAATTATTATTGTGTCACATAGACTAGAAAATTTGGATCTATTTAATCAAGTAATTCGATTAGAACAAGGAATGATAAATGATGTCATTCGTTACCCAAAGGAGAAATTGTATGATTGATCGTTATGTTATTTTAAAAAGAAAGCCACCTATTATTATGAAATTATTTATTTGTATTATTTTTTTCTTAACAGTTTTGGTTATATGTAGTATTAATACTTTTCATTTCCTTTTGTTTCGTCAAGTTCACTCCCAAATACTTTATAAAAATAATTTATTTCTTTTGGAAGTATTAATACCAGCAAAGGAGGTTAATGTGATAACCAATCAAACAAAAATGAGAATAGGGGCAGAAGAATATAATTATCAAGTATATGAAATAGATCCAAATGTTGTTTATGAAGAAAATACTAATTATCGAAAACTTTATTTATTAGTAGATGATTTAGATGAAAGTTATCAAGTTAATGGCTATCAAATTGATATTAAAATTGAAAGGTGAAAAAATCACTTATTTCAGAATAAAAGGAGGTTGTAAGGATGGAAAAAATTAATACTGAGAAGATGAAAAAAGTAAAAGGTGGATCAGTCAACTGGGGATTAGTTGCTGGACTTAGTGCTTTTGCATCTTTCGTAATTGGTTTAATTGATGGATTAATGAATCCACAAAAATGTAATTAAAAAAAAGAAAGGAGAAGGGTAATAATGGAAAATTTAAGAAAAGAAGAAATGCAAAAAATTAAAGGAGGAGCTGTTGCACTTACTAGTTCAATGTTAAATGCGTTAATCAGAACAGTATCAACGTTGTATTCTATTGGACAAGCAGTTGGCACGGCTATTAATAGAGCAATAAACAAAAATTATTGTTCATAATTTATACTATATAAAAAATTCTATATTTTATTATTGTTAGTAAATAGGGGTAAAGGTTTCTTTTAACTATTGTGTTTGCTTTTTTCATTTCCTACTTACGAAAAAAATCCAGTAAAAGGATGGTTAAATTATTTAATCAGAATTTTCTGGATTTTTTCTAATAGATAATTATTTAAGGTTTGTGAAGATTTATACTTTTATCAAGTAAGTTTAGAGAAAAATATTAGTATTTTCTTCATATACTTTATTGGTGATGATAATGTCAAATACAGTAATTGCTTTTTTATTAACTACAATGGCTGGTTTTTCTACTATGTTAGGAGTAATTCCAGTATTTATCAAATTGAAACAAGAAAACAAAATGATTGCAGGAAGTTTAGCTTTTGCAGCTGGGGTAATGATTTGTGTATCTATTACTGATTTAATACCAGAAGCAATTTCAATGTTAGAAAATTATTATAATGGTTTTTTAACAGTTTTGTTATCTTTTATCTTTTTAATAATTGGTATAATGGTATCTAGTTTAATTGATAAAACACTTCCCACTACTACAAAATCTAATCAGAATTCTTTATATAAAGTAGGAATTATTTCTATGTTAGCGATTATTCTTCATAATTTACCAGAAGGAATTGCTACATTTATTTCTACCACTAAAGATACTACATTAGGAATTTCTCTTGCGATTGCAATCGCTATTCATAATATTCCAGAAGATTGTAGTTATTATGTATCACACTAGAAATAATGGTTTATAATTAAAACTACCAAGATAATTTATATTATTATTTTGGTAGTTTATTTAGTTCTTATAAGTATTATTTTAATTCTTCAAGCATTATTTCTTTTATTTTATCAATATCTGGAAAAAATAAATTTATTCCTTGTTTTTTCAATGCTAATAATGAACTAAAATTTTCTAATATTTCATTTTTTAAATTATCAGCTACTCTAACAGGAACACCATTAATTGTATGTGGGTGATCTATATATTTTTCTAATGTTGGAAATGCATTTTGCAGTAATATTACTGATTTTTTATTTGCAATTTCATTTATCATTATGGATTTACAACTTCCATACTTTTTTATTTTTTTATCGATTATTAGTTGATATTTATCTATTTTGCTACTCAAAGGTATAAACCATAATATATCTTTGTCTTTAATAGTAAAATATGTTGGTCTCGCTTTTCCATTTTCATGATTTATCATTAATCCTTTATCATTTATTTTATCAAAAAAATCATCTTTAATATGATAAATATATCCTGTTTGTACTTGCATATCATCAACTCCTAATACAATTCTATCACAAAATAAAAGAAAACTCTATCAATAGATAGAAGTCTCCAAACATTTTCGACCGAGATCATTTATAACTCGCACCACTCGGAAGCGACCAACATTTCGCGATTGGAATCATTTATAACCCGCACCATCCATAAGCGGCTAACATTTTCATATTATTGTAATTCTTCAAATGCAATAATAGTATATTATATTTTATGCCAAAAGTCAATGCTTGGTCATAAAATAGGCAAATTTTCATTTGCATTAATATTATATGAGATTAATAACATTTTAAACATAAAATTGTTTTTTTATATTAATATTTTTTATTGTTTCTAATACTTTTGTAGTTATAATATTAGTTATTTTTTTATAAATAAATAATTATACTTAAACATACATTTAATTAGATAGTAAAGAAGAAGGAGGAAATTATTATAAAACAAGAATTAAAATTTAATTTATTTTATGACAATAATAATGAAGAATTAGAAAATTTATTAATAGAAACTATTATAAACTATTTAAAAAATCAAAAAGAAATGAACCTACATTTTGGTTAAAGTGCATTATTATAAATATAGGTCAATATTATATTTTTAATAAATAAGGAGGTAAAATGTATAATACATTAAGGAATATAGTAAACGAATACTTGGTTGCAATTTACATAAGACTATCTAAAGAAGATGATAAATTAGGTGAAAGTGAAAGTATAGGGAATCAAAAAATATTATTAACTAAATATGTGAAAGAGCAAGGATATACTTTAGTAGACGTTTATATTGACGATGGGTATACTGGTACAAATTTTAATAGACCAAATTTTCAAAGAATGTTAAAAGATATTGAAAATAAAAAAATAAATATGGTTATTACAAAAGACCTATCAAGATTATCAAGAGATTATATTGGTACTGGAGAATATGTAGAAAAATGGTTTCCACTTCATAATGTTAGATATGTTGCTTTAACTGATAATATAGATACATTTTTAGATAATTCTAATAATGATATCGCTCCTTTTAAAGCAATTTTAAATGATATGTATGCTAAAGATTTATCTAAAAAGATTAGAACTGCGCTTCATACTATGCAAAGTGAAGGCAAGTGGGTAGGTGGATGTCCACCATTTGGATATAAAGTAGATCCAAATAATAAAAATCATTTAGTTATAGATGAGCTAGAAGCACCAATAGTCAAAAGAATATTTGATATGTTTTTAAGTAGTATTAGAATTAATAAGATAAGAGATACTTTTAATAATGAGAATATACCAACTTTTTCTACAACTAGAAACAGAAGTTTTACCAGAAATGGTAATAATGGAAATATTTACGGATATTGGTGTAATACTACAATTAAAAAAATATTACAAAACAGATTATATACCGGAGACATGATTCAAAATAGACGCTCTAGACTTAGTTATAAATATCGTAAAATAGTATGTAATCCAAAAGAAAATTGGATAATAGTAGAAAATACTCACGAAGCAATTATTGATAAAAATACATTCAATAAAGTACAATCATTATTACCTAAGCAACATCAAAGAAATGATAAAAAAGAGTTATTCTTACTTGATGGATTACTTAAATGTGCTGATTGTGGTCATAATATTGGAATTCGTGCTAGACGAGCTAATGGAAAAAGTACAACAGTCTGTAATTATTATAGAAAGTATAACAAAGATTTTAGACTATGTACTGCACATGGCTTTGATTATGATAGCTTAGAACATGGTATAGTGAAGGAAATTAAGAAAATAATATATTTAGTTAGTGATGATAAATTAGAGTTAGAAATACTTAAAAAATATAAAAATAATAATATATTAGATACTTATATTAAAACTAAACAAAAATTAGAAATTGAACTTGAAACTATAAAAAATAATTTAGATAATATGTATATTGATAAACTAGAGAACAAAATAACAGAAGAAATGTATCAGAGAATACAAGAAAAATTTAATAAGGAAATATCTTTAAAAAAAGATAAATTAAACGAATTAAATGATTATTTAGATAAATTTAATAAAGGTGAAGATACTTTTATTACAGTAAAAAAAGAAGTTTTAAAATTTAAAGATAGGTATCCCACCCGTGATTTAATCTTAAAACTAATTAAAAATATATCTATACACGAAGATGGAAATATTGATATTTATTTTAACTTTAAAGAGTTAAATTTTATTTATGAAAACTATGATGCCTGATAAATTCAACCAGAGGGAATATCCATTTCTGTTCCTATTTATTATTCGACAAAAAGTCGTAAGAAAGCCCTTCTTTATACCTTTGTTTCTGCCTTGTCAGAACCATTTGGTGCAATTCTTACTTATTTTTTGTTATTACCCTTTATTAACAATGTTGTATTAGGTTTATTATTTGCTTTTATTGCAGGTATTATGATGCAAATATCTTTTACAGAATTACTTCCTACTTCTACAAATTATGAGTATCCTAAAATTACTAAATATTGTTTTTTTATAGGAGTTATTTTCATGTTATTAAAATTTTTTATTTAATTTTTATTTATTAAATTTCTTTCTTATGTTATGATATGAACAGATTTTGAGGTGAAATTTAAGTATGGAAGAAATTATAACAAATGAATTTATTGCTTATAAATCTGGATTTATTAGTGGTAAGCACAAAGTTTTAGAATTTTTAACAACAAATGATATTGAGAATCTCATGTTAGATCCTGATAATCCACAAGAAGAAAATTGGTTTTCTTATGGATATCAAGATTGTTTACAATATTTTTTAAATTCTTATTTACAAAATAAAATGGTTGTTTCAACGCTTTTAAATAAAGAAACATTTTTAGAAATATTAAGAGAAAATTTCACCAAAAAAGTTTTACAATATAATGAAGAAAATCACACCAATATTTCAGTTGGTAAGTATAAATTAAATAGGTGATAAAAATGAAAAGATGCCACTGGGTAGATTTAAAAAATGAAGTTTATATCAAATATCATGATGAAGAATGGGGAGTACCAGTTTATGATGACCAAAAATTATTTGAATTATTGTTATTAGAGTCCTTTCAAGCAGGTTTATCATGGAGTTGTATTTTAAATAAAAGAGAATCTTTTCGTGAAGCGATGGATAATTTTGATCCCAAATTAATTTCTAATTATCAAGAAGATAAAATAAAAGAATTGTTAGAAAACCCTAATATTATTCGGAGTAGAAGAAAAATAGAGGCAGTAATTCATAATGCTAAAATATTTTTAGATATTCAAAAAGAGTGGGGGACATTTTCTAATTATATTTGGCATTTTACTAATGGAAAGATCATCAAAAATCATGAAGATTTTCTTTTAGTTTCAAGTCCTTTATCTGATGAAGTCGCAAATGATTTAAAAAAAAGAGGAATGAAATATACTGGAACCATTATCATTTATTCTTATTTAGAAGCAATAGGTATCATTGATGATCATGAAAAAGACTGTTTTAAATATTAAGTTTTATAAGTTTTAAAAAAATATCTATTGGAAACAAACATAAGATATTTAGATAAAATAAAAGAAATAGAATCATTTAAGTCAAATTAAATTCTATTTCTTTTCTAATTTAAAAAATTTGTTTAATATCTATTAATTTTTTAAAATCTTCGTCAGTTATTTCTAGTATCTAATTATTAAAATCAAGTTAGAAAATTCATCTAACAAAAACCTGAATTTTGTGCTATACTATATCTAGAAGGATAAGTGATGTAAATGAAACGTTTTGCTCAAATGATGATTTTGTTAATCATTTTTAGTATTCAAAATGTTTATGCCGAAAATTTTTCTATTACTTCAAAATATGTAATTTTATATAATTTAGACGATAATGAGATTTTGTATGAATTAAATAGTAATGAAAAAGTACCTATCGCTAGTTTAACAAAAATAATGACAACTATTGTTGCGATTGAAAACATATCCGATTTAGAACAAGAAGTAGTAGTTCCTAAAGAAGCGTTTTTAGGAATAGAAGAATATACTCAAATGGGATTGAAAACAGGAGATGTAATTACTTATCGTGATTTATTATATGGAATTATGTTACCGAGTGGTGCTGACGCGGCGAACACCTTAGCGATTAATTTAAGTGGAAGTATAGAAAATTTTGTAAAATTAATGAATGATAAAGCAAGTGAACTGAAACTCAATAATACGCATTTTGACAATCCTATCGGTATGGATAGTGAAAATAATTACTCAACAGCAACAGATATTTCTACTTTATTAATATATAGCTTAAAGAATGATACTTTTAAAGAAATCTTTACAACTCAAAATTATACAATATCTAATTTGAATATTTCTTTAAAAAGTACTTTAATTGGATATTCTAAATCATACGGATTAGACGTTAGCGAAATATTAGGAGCAAAAAGTGGTTTTACCGATGATGCTGGATTATGTTTAGCATCTATTGCTAGTATTGATGATGTGAATTTTTTATTAATAACGATGGGTGCAGATACAAGTAGTCGTTTTAATGCCGTCAAAGATAGTTTAGAAATTTATCATTATTATAGCAGTAACTACAGTTATCAAACGATTCTAAAGAAAGGACAATTATTAAAGACCTTATCTGTTAAATGGGGAAAAATACAAACTTATGAGGTAACAGCAGATGAGAATATTTCTCTTTATTTGGAAAATAATATTCATAAGAACAATTTAGAATACATTTATAATGGAATAGAAGAAATCACTTATCAAAATAAGAAAGGAGATAAAATTGGGACAGTTACGGTTAAATATGATGATCATGATTTATTGGTGTATGACGTTTATTTGACTAAAAAACTAGAATTTTATCATCCAATTCTTTATAGTGTAATATTATTATCATTTATAATTATGCTGTTATCATTATTTAGAATTGTTCGTTTAAAAAAAGAAAAGAAAACTTAAAAAGAAATAAGACATCTTTTTAGAACTTATGGAAAAAAATAAAAAAGGAAAGAGGAGAATAGAAAATGAAGAAAGCAAAAGTTTATTTTACGAAGGAAATTAGTGAGGATAGTCTCATTCAAATGTATGAGGTATTAAATAAAAAACTAGAAGGAAATGTTGCGGTAAAGATTTCAACTGGTGAACCTGGTGGACATAATTTTTTAAATCCTAACTTGATTAAAGGTTTAGTGCAAAAACTTAATGGAACTATTGTCGAGTGCAATACGGCATATAAAGGAAAAAGGTTTACTACGGAGGATCATTTACAAGCAGTAAAAGATCATGGATTTACTAATATTGCTCCTGTAGATATTATGGATCGTGATGGAGAATTAGAATTACCAGTTATAAATGGCAAACATTTACAAGAAAATTATGTAGGTAAAAATTTGGAAAAGTATGATTCAATGCTAATGTTATCCCATTTTAAAGGCCACGCGATGGGTGGATATGGAGGTGCCTTAAAAAATATGAGTATCGGTGTTGCTTCTTCTAAAGGAAAGGCCTGGATTCATACAGCAGGATTTACTAAGGATCCGGAGATTTTATGGGATAATTTACCATCACAAGATGATTTTTTAGAGTCTATGGCTGAAGCAGATCAATCCGTGATGAATTATCTGAAAGATAAAATTGTTTATATTAATGTAATGAATAACTTGTCGATTGACTGTGATTGCGATTCCAACCCCGAAAAACCTTGTATGAAAGATATTGGAATTTTTGCATCTCTTGACCCAGTGGCAGTTGATGAGGCGTGTTTAGATTTTGTTTATCAATCTAACGATCCTGGAAAGAAGCGAATGATAGAAAGAATTGAAAGGCAACATGGTCGTTATCTTCCAGAATATGCTGAAAAGATTGGTTTAGGTACGAGAATTTATGAATTAGTCGATCTGGATAAGTTGAAGTAATTTTTAATACATATCATTTATTTTTTTGTTAATGTTTTATGATAAATTGCCAAAAAAGAATACCATCTAATCATGGTATTCTTCTTTGGTATGTTAGATAAATTAAATTTGTTAAATAATTTTTATTTTTAATTAGTAAAACGTAAACTTTCATTAGAAACATTAAATATCATTCCAACTAATAACATATAAGATAATAATGAGGAACCTCCATAACTAATAAATGGTAAAGTTATTCCCATAATTGGTAGTAGACCTATTGTCATGGAAATATTTTGAACTTGTTGAAAGAGGAGGACAGCAATAATTCCCGAAATTGCATATTTATCGGCAAAGTCCGTTGCTTTAGTAGTCGTATGAATTAAGTTAATATCAAAAAACAATATTAATAATATTAGTAAAGACGCACCTAACAATCCAAAATTAGAAGCAATAACTCCAAAAATAAAATCAGTTTGCATTTCTGGAAAATAAATAGGAGTATTATTAAATCCGTGTCCTAACACTCCAGCAGAACCAATCGCGATTAAGGAATTACTAAGTTGCATACCACTACTAGAGGACCAATCAGTTAGACGATCGATTCGATAAAAGAGACTCGTTCCAAATATTTTAATGAATAAGTCTTGATTACTGAAATAAACTATAGCTCCAGTACCTAGAACGACTCCAACTATTAAGAAACATAAGAAAAACCATCTTTTTCTTATTCCTCCAATAAATAGCATTACAAATGTTATAATTGCATAAATAATCACAGCCCCTGTATCTGGTTCTATAAATGTTAAAACAGAGGGAATCGCGACAATAATAAGAACTTTTATCAAAAAAATAAATTCTTCTTTGATGGTCGGTGTCATATATTTTTCATTAAAATCATGAATTAGTCTTGCTAGAATAATAATTAAAAATATTTTCATAAATTCACTCGGTTGAATAGTTCCAATATAGGGAATTTCAAACCAGCAAGTGGCATTATTCCGTTTGACCCCAAAAATTAAAACGAAAAATAAGGATAACACCCCAATGATATAACACCACCAAGCATTATTATAAAGAAATTTATTTCCTAAGAGCATCATCAAATATGCAAGTCCAAAACCGATTACATACCAAATAATTTGTTTAATCCAATAGTTTTGATATTCTGCATCCAATAAACTTTTAGTACAAAAAATGGAAATAACACTAATGATTCCAAATAAAATAATTGGGATTAAAATTGCGTTTTCTACTTTAAATTTTGAAATATTTTTAATCTTTATCACCACTTTTCTAATATCATTCTATCATAAAAAAAAATAATTAGGAATACTTATTTTGAAATATCATCAGAATTTTTTTGAAAAGACCAGTAAATTACTTTTCAAAAAAATAAATTCGTTATATAATGTTTATAACAAAGAAAGGTGTGTTCGTTATGAGAGTAGTCGTTCAAAGATGTACCAATGCCAGTGTTTCAGTTCAAGAAAAAGTGGTTGGTGAGATTGATTATGGACTTGTTTTACTAGTTGGTTTTACAGAGAAAGATTCTACAAAAGAAATAGATTACTTAGTAGATAAAATTTTAAATTTGCGTATTTTTGATGATGAAAATGGTATTATGAATCGATCACTATTAGATGTTGGCGGAAGTATTTTATCGATTAGTCAATTCACTTTGTATGCCGATACTAAAAAAGGGAGACGACCTTCTTATAAAAAAGCTCTCGCTGGTGAAAAGGCAATATCTTTATATGAAGAATTTAACCAAAAATTAAAAATGAAAAAGATTAAAGTCGAAACAGGAATATTTGGTGCAGAGATGAAGGTTTTTCTTGTAAATGATGGACCAATTACAATTCTTTTAGAAAAGGAAGGAGAAAGTTATGGAGAATAAAATAAATTATAAATTAGTTAATATCTTGTTAGTTGTTTTAATTATTTGTTTGTTATATATGATTCGGGGATTATGGTTAGGAATTTTAGCTAAAATAATTGCCATATTATTACCATTTTTAATAGCGTTTGCTGTTGCTTATGCCATTTATCCTTTTTGTAAAAAATTAGAAAATTGTGGACTTCCTAAATGGTTAGCGATGGGAGTAATTTATTTTATCATTATTGGTTTTTTAATCATATTAGGAATTACAGTATTTCCTTTATTATATGACCAAATTGTCTTGTTTTTAAGTAATATCTCTGCTGTTATTACAGATATTTCTTCTAAATATGAAATTGATTTAGGAGTTTTACAAAAATCTATTTCATCTGTTTCTACCGATATTTTAAAGAATATTGGAACTTATATTTCTGATGGAGCAATTAATATATTAAATGCTTCTATCAGTGTGATTACCAATTTGATTATCGTTGTTGCTGTTAGTGTTTATTTCTTGTGGGATATGGATAAGATTCGTTTAGAGTTAAAGAAGCGTTTAAAGAAAAATAATTTACGTCTTTATAAATACATTAGAAGATTAGATCAAGAAGTAAATAACTATTTTAGTGGATTATTAAAAACGATCTTAATTCAATTTATTGAGTATACTATTGTCTTTAAATTAATTGGACATCCTAATTATTTAGTATTAAGTATCTTAGCAGCAGTTACGACAATTATTCCTTATTTTGGTGGCTTTTTAGTAAATATTTTAGCGGTGATTATTGCCTCTGTGGTAAGTACAAAGTTACTAATTTTGACTATTTTAGTATGTATTATTTGTCCTAATATTGATGGATATATTATTAGTCCTAAGGTGTATGGAAAAACTAATCAATTACCAGCATTAATCAATATTTTTGCTGTATTCGCTGGTGGTATTTTAGGCGGATTTTGGGGAATTGTTATTTCTTTACCTGTTACAATCATTATTATAGCAACAATTCGTTTCTTTAGAGAAGATATTAATCAAAAGATTGAAACAATCAAAGATAAAAAACAGGAGGTTGTATGAAAGTATTATTATATACAGAAAATGAAAAAATGGTTGGTAAATCTGGTTTAGGTAAAGCGATTAAACATCAAATGAGGGCATTAGAATTAGCAGGAATTGAGTATACTGTTAATCCTCGTGATGAATACGATATTTTACATATCAATACTTATTTTCCTGTATCTTATAAAATTGCTACTAAAGCTAAAAAGATGGGGAAGAAAATTGTTTATCATGCTCATTCTACAGAAGAGGATTATAAAAATGGTTTCATTTTAGCTAAACAAACTTCTAAAATATTTAAGGAATGGCTCATTAAATGTTATGATTTAGGTGATGCTATTGTTACTCCAACGGAATACTCTAAAAAGTTATTGGTTGGTTATGGACTTGAAAAGAAAATATATGCTATTAGTAATGGAATTGAATTAGGTAAATTTAAAAAAAATGAAGTTCTTGGGAATATTTTTAGGGAAACTTACGGTTACACAAGTCAAGATAAAGTTGTGATTGGAATTGGCTTGTACATCGAAAGAAAAGGAATTGTTGATTTTGTAGAACTTGCGAAAAGAATGCCAGAATATAAGTTTATTTGGTTTGGTTATAGTCCTTTAGCAGCTGCCACTAAAAATGTTCGAAAAGCTGTTAATACCAAGTTAGATAATTTAATTTTTGCTGGTTATGTTGATTCTGAAATGATTATTGGAGCGATGAGTGGCTGCGATTTGTATTTGTTTCCAACCTTAGAAGAAACAGAGGGTATTCCTATTGTGGAAGCATGTGCTTGTAAATGTCCTGCACTAATCCGTGATATTCCTGTTTTTGAGGGATGGCTCGTAGATAGAGTTAATGTTTATAAAGCTAAGGATATTGATGACTTTGAGGATAAAATAAAAAAAATTATTAATCATGAATTACCTGATTTAACTGATAAGGCTTATGAAGTGGCGACTGAGAGAAGTTTAGAAATTGTCGGAGAAAAATTAAAGAAGGTATATGAATATGTATTGGAAAAACCAGAAGAAAAAACTTATTTAGAGGATGTTGTAGAGTAGTCTTATCTTTAGATTAGATTTTTTCTATGATTAAATAAAATACATTATAATTTGATAAATGGTAAAAAGGAAATAAAATAATCGAAGTAATGAATTATTTTATTTTTTTTGAGTTAGGAATTTTATTTAGTTTGGTAATAATTTAATATTATGACTGTATTTTATTAGAACTTTTGTTCGTGATTTTTGTTCGTGTTTTTAATTTTTTTAACTTTTTTTCTAAAATAAGAAGTAATTTGAAAATTTATCT
>CAYOCA010000023.1:0-12421 GCA_964402345.1 uncultured Muribaculaceae bacterium
AAAAAAACAAATTTAATATTAGAAAAATTAAATTCTATGCCAATTAAAGATGGAATTTCTTTATATGATTTATTAAGAAGAACTGAAATAACAATTAATTCCTTAATAGAAGAACATCTTTTTATTTCAAATTATTCTAAAGAAGTAAATGAACAAGTAGAAATACAGATAAAATATGAAGGATATATTCAAAAAGTAGAAAGAGAAGCCCAAAAAATGCTTAAAAATGAAGCAAAACAAATTCCTACTGATATTGATTATAGTAAAGTAAAAAATCTTGCCAGTGAAGCAAGACAAAAATTAGAAAACATTAGACCAACATCTATTGGACAAGCTGCTCGTATTAGTGGAGTAAATCCGTCTGATATTTCAATCTTAATGATTTATTTAAGGAGAAATTACAATGAATAAAGAGTTATTTTTAAAAGAATTATCCCAATTAAATATTGTATTAACATCATTACAATTAAATCAATTAGAAGAGTATTTCCAAATTTTAGTAGCAGAAAATCAAAAATACAATCTAACTTCCATTACTAATAAAGAAGATGTATATTTAAAACATTTTTATGATAGTTTAACGATATCAAGAATAATAAATCTAAATAATCAAGAATTATGTGATATTGGAACAGGAGCAGGATTTCCTGGTATTGTATTAAAAATAGTTTATCCCAATTTAAAAGTAACACTAGTAGAAGCTACAAACAAGAAATGTAATTTTTTAAGTTTAGTCATTAATAAATTAAATTTAAAAGATATTTATGTAATAAATGAACGTGCTGAAATTTATAGCAAACAAGTAAGAGAAAAATTTGATATTGTAACCTCTAGGGCAGTAGCCCCATTAAAGCACTTATTAGAGTATTCAATCCCTCTTGTAACGGTAAATGGGTTTTATATCGCTATGAAAGCAGATATTACTAATGAATTAGAAGGAATTTCTATTTATGAAAAAAAACTACATATAGAAGAAATACAAAGAATTACTTTTCATTTACCACAAGAAAATAGTTTAAGAACTTTAATAAAATATCAAAAGTTAAAAACAACCGATTTAAAATATCCAAGAAAATATACCGAAATAAGAAAGAAAAGTTTATAGTAAAAAAAATAGAAAATAAAATTTAGAAGAATAGATGAATTTATTGTTTTTACGTTCCTCTAAATTTACTAGAAATTTTCTATTTTTTATTGAAAAAAATTTAATTTTAGTGTATCCTTAATACAGAAATAGGAAGAATAGAGAGGGATATTATGGATAATGTCATTCAAAAAATAAAAATCGAAGATATTATTCCAAGTAATTTTTATAATAATTCAAAAGATTTACAGGAATTAGCAATATCAATTAAGAATTATGGTATATTAGAACCTTTATTACTAAGACCAAAAAATGATAAATATGAAATTATTTTGGGAAATAAAAGATATCAAGCTGCTAAAATGGTTGGACTTTCAGAAATTCCAGCTTTAGTAAAAGAAGTAGATGATGAGGTATTTAACCAATACACTTTAATTAATCGACTTCAACAAAAGCAGTCACAAAATCCGGTAAAAGAAAATCAAGAAGAATATAATATTCCACCACAACCGACAAATAATTTAGAAAACCAACAAAATAACAAAGAAATAAATAATTATAAACGAGAATATAATAATTCATATGCAAATTCAAATATTCAGTCAAGATATAATAATATAAATAAAGGCATAAATTCTGATATAGTAAACTTATCAGAATTAAACAAAAAAGAAGAAAGGGATGAACAATTTATGAATAATGGACAAATAAACAATAATATAATGAATAATAATTTAGGAGGAACGCCAATAACAAATAACAATTCCGTACAAGAACCAAGTTTTGGAGGAAGATTTTTCCCTTCATTAGAAGATGAACCAACAAATATGAATATGGGTGGAATGGGCATGAATTCGCCTATTGCACCGCCAAATGGACAAGATATGTCAAAAATAAATAATACACCTAACAATAATTTTATCGATTTAACAGATATTGTCGGTGAAAAAGAACAACAAATACCACAATCTTCACCATCAATTGAAAATACATCAGCATTACCACGCGAAGGAGAATTTATTCAAAATAATTCTCCAGAACAACCGCTTCCTAATATAAGTCAATTTAGTCAACCACAACAAGTAATAAATACACCTTTATCTTTGAATCCACAAGTAGATAATATTGGTGTTTCCAATAATATGCAAACCATACAAGGAAATAATCCAATTAATATGAATCAAAATTTCTCAATTGATAATATGGAAGAACTTACTCAAGATTTTCAACCAGCATCTATTGTTCAAAATCAACCACAATATGATATGTCCCAAAATATTGCTCCAATTAGTTTTAATCAACCACAACCTATTAACAATATAGAAGGTATTTCACAAAATGACTCTTTTAAACAAAATATACCAACACCAATAAATGAAATATCTCCAATTAATAATGATATGTCAACCGTATCCTTAAATCCAGAAATACCACAAATGACAACAAATTCTCTAGAAGAACCTCAACAATTTCCCCAAAAAGAAGTATTACCAGTTGTTAATACAATTAAAAGTGTAGCAGCAAGTTTAGAACAATTTGGTTATAAAATTAATATAGCAGATGAAGATGGAATAAATTCTTATAAAATAACGATTGAAGTAGAAAAATAATTTTCTTTTTCAAGTAAAAATACTGATTAACCTCAGTATCTTTTTTAGCGTGCAGTTTTACCTACTATTCTCTTTCAAATTAATAATCAATTAGCTAATCCTTGTTCATTTTCTTCTTTAAATACCGCTTCCAAATCCCTAGTACCATAACTAGGCTCTGTCCCCTTTAAAAAATAAAATATCTTTGCATTACTATCTCCCTCTGTAGAAACCTGCCCCGTAATAGGATTTACTAACGCCCCCACTACATTGGGAGGAATATCATACCAACTATTATCCTTATCCTTCAAATATTTTTCCATTGTATCAATCCAAATATTCTTATGATATCCCGTATCACTAGCAGAAAATCCCCGATTATCATCATAACCATTCCAAATAGATAATACCACATTCTTATTATATCCGATAATCCACATATCGGTATCTGTTGTTCCAGTCTTAATCGCATACTTATTTGAAATTTTAGGAAGTAAACTAATCACTGTTGGGTAATTATAATTGATAAATGCTGAATCATATGTATATGTCAACATTTCATTCAAAATAAAAGTTAAATTAGAATTTAAGATCATTTCTTTTTTATTGTTGTATTGATAAATTACATTACCATTACTATCTTCTACTCGATCAATAAAATGACTTTCCACTTTATATCCCATGTTTGCAAATGTACTATAAGCCTCCACCATTTCCATCATACTAATTTCTCCTGTACCAAGTGCCAAAGATGGATTCGCTTTAATATTACTAGTAATTCCTAATCTTCTTGCAATATTTACCAAATTACTCTCCCCTAAAAACAAATGTGTTTTCACAGCATAAATATTATCTGAATAAGATATTGCTGCTCCCATTGTTATTGCCCCATTTGCATAGGTATCATTATAATTATTAGGTGTATAAGTTTGACCACTAGAAAAATTAAAAGTAGTCACCTCACTAGTAAAACACGAAGCTGAAGTAAAACCATTCTCTAAAGCAGAATAGTATAAAAGTGGTTTCATCGTAGAACCTACTTGTCTTTTTGCTTGAATTGCTCGATTATACTGACTCTTTGAATAATCTGTTCCACCTATCATCGCTATTACTCCACCAGTATTTGGATCCATCATCATACCAGCTACCTGAATACTCGCTTCACTATCCATATCATTAAAAACAGCCTCTTCTAAAGCAGTCTGTGCTTCTACATCTAAAGTCGTATAAATTTTAAGTCCACCAGTATTTAATAATGAACTAGGAATACTTGCAATTTCTTCTAATTCCTGAATAACTGCATCTCGAAAATAAAGTACATTCTCCAAATCACTCTGATTACTCTTTCCTAAATAAGTCAACTTATATTGATACGCTTGATTCATTTCACTCTCAGTAATAACCCCATTATTATACATAGATAATAACACTATCCTCTGTCTATTTTTAGCAAGATCTTCATTAATAATTGGTGAATAATTAGAAGGAGACTGAGGAATTCCCGCTAACATAGATGCCTCAGCCAAATTAAGACTCCTTGCACTATGACCAAAATAATACCAACTAGCATTTTCTATTCCATATACTCCCCCATAATTAATTGTATTTAAGTATCCTTCTAAGATCTCTTCCTTAGTGTAATGGGTCTCCAACTCCGCCGCTAATAAAGCTTCATCTATTTTTCTAGACCATGTCTTATCATAATTTAAAAATAAATTTCTAGCATATTGTTGAGTAATCGTCGAAGCTCCTTCTTTTAAACTTCTACTAGTCACATTTTTTAAAGCTGCTTTTAAAATTCGCAAATAATCAAAACCCAAATGTCGGTAGAAATACTTATCTTCTGTATATACCGTTGCATCTATTAAATAAGGACTAATGTTTTCTAATTTAATCCAATCTTCATTATCATTAAAAATCAAATTACCATCACTATCATATAAGTAATAAACCTGAGATTTATTAATCGCTAGTTTCGGAGTAATATAACAATACAAATATAGACCAATATTAAAAATTAAAAATCCAATAACAATCCAACCACCAAACTTTAAAATTTTCTTTCCTTTTTTCATAAAATCTCACTCTTTCTAAAGAAAAATCCTTAAAAAAAACTCTTATTTATATTATTAGTAAAAAAAATATAAATATAAGTTTTATTTTTAAAAAACTTATGGTATAATGTCTACTGAATTAATTAGTCGAAAGGAAAAATAAAGATTCTCTATGAAAATAAAAGTAAAAGGACAAATTCATAATTTAATGAACAATGAAACAAATAATTTTGAAACAAATGCTATAAAAAACAAAAATAAATTATTCTACCAGTTAGATGATGAAAAATACACCTTACTACTAAAATTTCCCAACCAATTAATTCTAAATAGAGAAACACCAACAATTAATAGTACCCTTTACTTTGAAAAAGAAAAATCCAATTCCTCTATTTATTACCTCAAAGAACAAGACATAAATTTAGAAATAAATATAAAAACAAATCATATTGAATTATCAGATACTAGTATTTTAATAAATTATACAGTCATAGATTCTGATATAACTTATGAATATCAAATAGAAATGAGTGAGTAAAGAATGAGTATAAAAACTACCTTAGGACATATGATAAAATGTAGTTTAAATCAAATAGAAAACCTTCCTAATTTAGAAGATATCCAAATTATGGTAGAAGTACCTGCTAAAAAAGAAAATGGAGATTACTCTACCAATATTGCTCTAACTTTAACAAAACAACTACATAAATCACCAATGGAAATTGCTGAAACCATTATTAAATATATAGATAAAAAAGATATAATTGCAGAAATTCAAATAGCTAAACCAGGATTTATTAATTTTTATTTAAACAAAGATTATCTCTTAAAACAAATTAATGTGATATTAGATGAACAAAAAGATTATGGTAAAAGTAACATTGGTCGAAATAAAAAAATAAATATTGAATATGTTAGTGCTAATCCAACTGGTATTCTCCATATAGGACATGGTCGTGGAGCAACTTATGGAGATAACCTTGCTAGAATCATGACTTTTACTGGCTACGATGTAACTAAAGAATATTATGTCAATGACGCTGGCAATCAAATGAATAATCTAGGAATTTCTATCAAAGAACGCTATAAAGAAATATGTGGGAAAGAATGTCATCTTCCAGAAAATGGCTATCATGGAAAAGAAATTATAACTTTAGCACAAGCTATTTATGATTTTTATAAAGATACTAAATTAGAAGAAGATGTCGAATTTTTTAAACAACAAGGACTAGAAAAGTTATTAGATCAAATAAAGAAAGATTTAGATCGCTATCGAGTAAATTTCAATCTCTTCACTAGTGAACAATCTCTTTACGATAAATGTCTCGTTGAAGATACCTTAACTAAATTAAGAAACAGTGGAAATTGTTACCTAGAGGACAATGCCTTATGGTTAAAAACTAGTAACTATGGAGATGAAAAGAATCGAGTTTTAATCAAAAGTGATGGAAATTATACCTATCTAACTCCAGATATTGCTTATCATATTGACAAAATAAATCGTGGCTATGATGAATTAATTGATGTGTTAGGTTCTGATCATCATGGTTACATTAATCGTTTAAAAGCAGCTTTAACAATTTTAGGAAAAAACAGTGATATTTTAGACATAAAAATCTTACAAATGGTCAGATTAATCAAAAATGGAGAAGAATTAAAATTAAGTAAAAGAACAGGAAAAACAATTACTCTTATGGATTTAGTTGATGAAATAGGTGTTAATGCAACTAGATATTTCTTTTCATCCCACTCTTTAGATACAGCTATGGATTTAAATATTGACTTAGCCTTAAAACAAACAAATGAAAATCCTGTCTATTATATAGAATATGCCAATGCTAGAATTTGTTCTATTTTAAAAAATTATAAAAAACCTTATCAAAAACATGATAAATATACTACTTTAACAAGTAATGAAGCATATACTATTTTGAATAAATTAATAGAGTTTCCTGATGTAGTCATATCTGCAAGTTTAAAAAGAGAACCTCATCAAATTGCTAACTACGTATATGACCTTGCTACCCTATTCCATTCATTCTATGCCAAAGAACAAATCATCACTAAAGATGATTTAGCTACATCAGAAAGAATCAATTTAATCATTGCTATTCAAATTGTTATTCAAAATGCCCTAGATTTATTAGGCATAATACCAAGAGAGGAAATGTAGGAGGATATTATGAAATTAAACAAAATACCAAAAAGTGAATTAGAATTATTATCTTATAAAGAAATTGCTAAAATGTATTTAGAGGAAAATAAAAAAACCAAGAATACAGCAGACTTATTTAAAGAAGTATGTAACTTATTAGAATTATCAGATCAAGAATATGTTGATAAAATTGCTGACTTCTTTGAATCCCTTACCACCTCAAAAGAGTTTATTCTATTAGAAGATGGAACATGGGACTTAAAATCAAATCATAAAGTAAAAGTTGTTATTGAAGATATTGAAGATGAACCAAATGAAGAAAATGAAGAATCATCTGAAGAAGATCAGGAAGAAAATGAAATGGATGAGATAATAGATGATGATACATATTTAGATGATGATGCAGACGATGACTTAGCAGACTTAACTATAGTTGATGATGAAGAATTAGAAGAATAATCTTCTTTTTTTATAATTATTACCTCGCTTCATCAAAAGATTAATTCATTATTGTTATATTAATAGTCAGTAATAAATTTATAATAAAGAGGTATCATATTCAGAGTTTGAACATAATACCTCTATTTTACCAACTAAATCCAGTAATAATTCTGTTTCACTTATTTTAAATAATCCCCTCAGTATAAATTTCCAAATATTTTTACACTACCTCATTTAAAATTTGAGTATCTCATATAAAGATAATCATTTTACTGTATTCATATAGGATATTCCTCATAATCAAAGAAAAGCATTATTTTTTCATAAACATTAAAATAGCCATTTTTGATAAGATTAATATTATTAGGATACTCTACTCCAATTCCACCAATTTCATTAAATACACCATTATGAGAACTGATAGTAATTGACAATTCAGTATCTATATTTTCATATGTTATAACATATTTATATTCTAACAAAAAATTACCCATGCTACCATAAAATTGTTGAATGAATTCATGAGACTTAAATTTAATTTTATTATTTTCAAAATCCTTCAATCTACATATTATTCCCCAATTTTCATATTCCACTAAAGATTCATCACATTTATTTTCATCTTCTATAACACTATCACCTTGCTTTTTAGCCATTTGTTTTAAATAGTCATAATCATAATTTTCAAGTGCTATAAATAATTTATCTGTCATTTTTTTTGTTTGAATAGTCTCCCAATTTGGACCATCCGTCCTATTAAGCTGATTAAATGTTAAATACATAGCAATTACTAAAAAAACATAAAAAATTAATAATAAAACTGTAAATAATAATAATCTTTTATTTTTTTTCTTTTCAATGCCGGTATAAGTTTTAACTGTTTCTATTAATATGTTTTCTGATTCTTCATCAGTGATTTCTTTTAATTCATTACCAGATAATAATTCATTAATATTAATACCAAGAATTTTACATAAATCTTTCAATAATGAAATATCAGGACAACAAATTCCACGTTCCCATTTGCTAATTGCCCTATCAGTTATATCTAATTTTTCCGCTAGTTCTTTTTGAGTTAGTCCATTTTCCTTTCTTTTTTTCTTAATGAGATTTCCAATTTTTTGTTTATTCATTTTATACCTCTTTTCCAATTTTAAATTATCATAAGTATATATAAAAATCAACAAACCAATGGTTGATATTTATGTTTTCCTAAAAAAGAAACTGTCAAAAAATTAATTATTAAATTTCTTGATAGCATTTTTGTTCACAAATTTTGCAATTATTGTTATGAATTTATCACTATCTTTATTTTCCCTTGCGTTTTTTTCTTTAAATCTTGTTAATCATTATAACGGGTAGTATTTATCATAATTTTTTTACAAAACCTTTTAATAATTCCTTTTCCTTTTTTATTCACATAATTATTTTTTGCAAAACCTTGTTATGTTGTTTATCTAATTTTCGATAATAATTTCTTTCATGATTACTATACAAAACAATATAATCCTTTTCAATATCATCAAAAATATCATCAATGGAAATATTTAATAAAAAAGAAGCATATTCTTTTATTTCAGGAAATCTTTTTACAAAATAAAACAAACTTATTTTATTTTTTCTAAGAAGTACAAAAGGATTATCATAAATTGTAGATCCAAATAAAGTGGAATAGGAATTTCCATAATCAAATATAGAGGCAAGATTTACTTTTCCTAAATCATCTATTTTTAAAAAAAGATTCATATTATGTCTATCAAATTGTCCCATTTTTAAATCTAAAGCAGTTAATTTTAAAATATTTAATAAAGTATTGTAATCTTCTATTTTTTCTAATAATGAATAATCATTAAGGTAAACATAAGAATTAAAAGATAAACAAGTACTTCTAGTGACCCCATAAAAATCACGACAGTTATGATAAGTAAATTCTTTCTCAAAAAGTATTTTAGACATTGCATAAAGTTGATTAGCGTGTTTTGTTATTTTCCCTATCTTATAATCAACAGTATCTAAACCAATCCTTTTTGCTAAAGCCGTTCCAATTAATTCATTTGTCAATTTCTGAGGATTAACTGATTTATAATAATAATATTCTCCTTGATATTTTGTAACATTTAACAAAATACTCTCACATCCATCAGGAATAAAAAGATTTGGAACATCTTTATAATCAATATTATTTCCTTTAAAATAAATAATTTTACTATTGTTATCTATATACATACTCATCCCCCTTAAATATTTAAACAATATTATAATCGTATTATTTAAAAAAAACAAGAAAATGGCACCCATACCTTACAATAAAATACTGACTTATCTTTCATAAAAGAATAAAATATTAATTCTATTCATACACTTAATTAGGTGAAAATAATGAATCAAATAACAATCGGTATACCAAGAGCATTTCTCTATTATAGATACCATATTTTTTGGAAAAACTTCTTTAAAAATTTAGGTTGTAAAGTAATAATAAGTGAAGAAACAACCAAAGAAACAATTGAAACAGGAAAAAAATATTCTATTGATGAATCATGTCTTTCCTCTAAAATATACTTAGGACATGTTGCTAGTTTAAAGGACAAGTGTGATTATATCTTCATACCTCGAGTAGAAAATTATGGAAAAGGAGAAAAAGTTTGTGTAAAATTCAACGCTACTTATGATTTAGTTCATAATCTTTTTGAAGAATATCAAATTATTGATTATAATATTGAAAAAACAAAATCTACCAGTGAATTTTTAAGTTTTATGAAAATAGGTTTAAAATTAAATAAAAATATTTTTAAAGTACTATCTAGTTATCTGAAAGCTAAAGAAAAAGAAAAACAATATCATAAAAAAAGGTTAAAAAGTCAAAATAAAATCTTAAACTCCCCTAATCCTAAAATATTAATAGTCGCTCATCCTTATAATATTTATGATAATTACATAGGAACACCTATAATAAAAAAACTAAAAAGCATGAATATTGATATTATTTATGCCGATGCTCTAAATCCTAAAATTGCTAGAATGTATGCTAAAAAAATATCTCCAACTTTATATTGGACCTATTCTAAAGAATTAATTGGATCTATTGGATACTACCATTATTCAGTAGATGGAATTATTTTTTTAACATCTTTTCCCTGTGGACCAGACTCTTTAGTAAATGAATTAATGATTAGAAAAATAACCGATATTCCCATTACTAATATTTTAATTGATGAATTATCCGCATCAACTGGACTAGAAACAAGATTAGAAAGTTTTGTTGATATTATCAAAGAAAGAAGGAATCACAATGAATAAAACAATAACATTCCCGCATATGGGAAATTACTATATCCCTATTTATTATCTTGTAACTAATATTACTCATTGTCAAGTAATTGTTCCACCAAAAATTACTAAAAAAACAATTCAATTAGGAAGTAAATATTCTCCAGATTATGTCTGTGTTCCTTTTAAATATAACCTAGGAAATTTCATAGAAGCTCTCGATCAACAAGCAAATGTAATATTACAAGCAGGTGGTGGCTGTCGCTACGGATACTATGCTGAACTGCAAGAACAAATTTTAAAGGATTTAAACTATAACTTTGAATTTGTAAATCTCATTAAAGAAAATCATGTTTCTATAAAAAATATCTATAAGTTTGCTAAATCTCTAAATCCTAGCCTCAACATTTTTAAATTTAGTTACCATGCCCTAAATACAATTTTAATGATTATAACAATGGATAAATTATCTAAATATCCACGAGAAAATATGGGCTTTGAAATAGAAAAAAACAGTTTTAAATATACTGAAGAAGAATTTTTAAAAGAATTAAAAAAGACAAAACAATCTCCTTATAGAATTTTAAAAACATATTTTACATTCAAGAAAAAATTTAAACAAATAAAAATCACTAAACCAACCAATTGTATAAAAATTGGTATAGTTGGAGAACTTTATTCTATTATGGAACCCTTTTGTAGCAATGATGTAGAAAGAAAGTTAGCTAATTTTGGCATAGAAGTTCATCGTTTTACTACTTTAACTTATCTTCTTTTTCAAAAAAAATTTAATATTGAGAAATTACTAAAAAAAGGGAAAAAATATTTAAAATATCACCTTGGTGCTGACGCTACAGAAAGTGTTGTTCTCTCAATGGAACTTGCAGAAAAGGGATATGATGGAATTGTCCATATTAAAAGTTTTGGTTGCACTCCCGAATTAAATGCCATGTCTATACTTGAAAAGATTAGTAGTGATTATAATATTCCCATCATTTATTTTAGTTTTGATTCTCAAGATAGTGATGTTGCTATTGACACTAGATTAGAAGCCTTTTATGACATGTTAAAACAAAAAAAAGAAAGTAATCAAAAATGAGTAAAATAACTTTTTACATCATTTACTTTTTAATAAATGATATTATAATTTTAGTTAGAAAAATAAGAACCAATTAAAAATACAAGGTTCTTATTTTATATCCAAAAAACTAATAAATTCTTATCTTTTAAAGACATAAACCTACATTTTTAATAAAACTATTCCTCACCTCTTTTGTATCTTAAAAAATTATGGTATAATAAAAATAAATAAGAAGGTGGAACAATATGAATATATTAATTTATCTTTGTATCCTAATGATCTGCATCCTTTCAGTTTACTTATCCTATAAATTATTAGGAAAATTAGGACTATTAGTAACATTTGTAGGTATGAACTTAATCTCTTTTCTTTTAGCGTTTAAGTACATTACATTATCAACAATCCAGTTAAATGCTAACTCTATAACCTATATTACAATGTTTACCTGTGCCTATTTATTATTAGAAATAACTGATAAAAAAGAAGTAAAAAAATTTGTAAATCTAAATCTAATAATCAGTATTTTTAGTGCTATTATGCTCTACATAATGACTTATTATACACAATCTTTAACAGATACAATCAGTATTAATATGAAAAATGTATTTACCAATAATTATAAAATATTAATTGTCTATCCCTTAACTACATTCTTATCTAATTACATTTTAATCTGGATTTATGAAAAGATTAAAAACTTATATGACAATATGTTTATCTCAACGGTAACTACTTATTTATTAATTG
>CAYOCA010000024.1:0-12345 GCA_964402345.1 uncultured Muribaculaceae bacterium
GTTATTTTAATCTTTTCTCCTCTAATTTTACATTTCATATTATCACGATCCTTTCTTACAAGTTCATTATATCATAAGTTTGGTTATTTGTATTAAAAGTAAACTAAATTCCATAATTTCACTTAATTAACATAATATTTTAAAAAAATTATTTTAATAAAAAAAAAGAGGATTAGTCTTCTTTTTCTAATTTAATATAAGTATTTAATTTGACAAAAGATATATTGTCAATCATTTCGTCGATGACTTCTTCTGTAATTATTTTATATGGCATATTCTATTCTCCTTTTTTATAGAATAGCATACATTTTTTTATTTGACATCTGATTCGACAAATGTTGTCAAAATTAGAACTTATTTACATATCTTCTACATCTTCTTCAACATAGATTCGAATAGTACCAATAAAACCTTTATTTTGATAACTGTTATCTAATTCTTTATAATCGACATACAAGGATAACGCTACGGTTACACTGGATTTAGCATTAATTGTTCCATCATAGATAATATAGTTAGTTACTCCTGAACTATTTACCCAAGTAGAACTAGTTAAAATACTTGCTGGAACATAAGTATCTCCTACAGTGCATTGAAATTTAACAAATTGAGGATCTAATCTAGAGGTATTGTATTTTGTATAATCTGATACTTCTTCAATTGTAATTCTTAATACTTTATTTTTATTATTATTATTTTTAATTATAAAAGTAGTATTTTCAATATTTTTAGCATAATTATACCTGTTTTCAGCTTCACTGATGTAAATTCCTTCTCCAGAGCTAGAGCCACCAGTTCCTCCATGACTCGGTTTTTCACTAGTTGAATCACCATCAATTTCTCCAGTTGTTGTAAAAATAATATTACTAGTATCAGTTATATAACTAGTTCCATCTTCCCTAATTACTTGAGATTTTCCATTATCAAAATTAATAACAGTTTCTCCATCTGTTGTAGTTTTTACACTAGTTTGTGAGGATTGATTTGGTATACTGATAATGTTTTTATTACTGTCATAAATAATTTCGGTACTATCTTCTACATACTGTCTAGTTCCATCAGTATTAATAATGACTGCTCCACCATTGTCAAAATAAGTTACTTTTCTTCCATTAGAACAATTTATAGTAGTTCTAGAATATCCATATTCATTAGTAATAATTTCGTATAATTGTTGATTATTTAATAAAATATCACCGCTTTTTCTAACGTAAGTAATATTTCCATCTTTATCGGTTATAATTGCTGATCCATTTTCAAAATGGGTAATTGTATTTCCATCTTCATATGTTTTTTCACTGATAACAGCAAAGGAATTATATTGATCATAATTAACATTATTATCAGTAATTGAAATTGTGGTATTCTTATTGACTATATATTTAGTATCATCTTTTACGATTAAATAAGTTTTATCTGTAAAAGTGACAACTGTCGTAGTTGATGTTTTGGTTGTTTCTTGTAATAGAGCTACTCCACTAGGAGAAACATACTCAAAAGTACTTCCATTATTTAATTTAATGTTATTACTATCTCTTACAAAGATAGTTTCATTTTTTAATTCTACTTTGGCACTTCCATCCGAATAATAGGTAATAATTGTTCCATCTGATAAAGTAGACGTAGTAGAAGTTACTAATACTTTTTTAGCAGTACTATCAATTTTACCATCTCGATTAATTCCATAAGTGCCTTCACTATTAGTAGAAACGCGATATATTTTCCCATTTGACATGACGACTACTGAAGTGCCATCTGTATAGTATGAAATAACATCACCTTGTGAAGACATAAATGTCTCCACAAGATACACTACTCCTTCTTCTCTAGCAATCTCTCCTAATAATTCATTTTTTATATCATCATCATCTATATTAGGATCATTATTACTATCTATTTTATCACTTCCATTTATGTAACTGATATCATAATCGTTAGAACCTTGAAATAAGGAAAAAGCAAGTCCTACTGATACTAGTAGCATACATATTAGTAACATTATTAAAGATAAAATAATAAAATTTTTGTGTCTTTTTAAAAATAGAAGGAAGGGATTTTTGGTTCTTTCCTCTTCAATAACAATTTTCTTTTCTTTTTTTTCTTTTACTCTAAAAATATTAGTTTTCATATTATCATCTACTTTTTATTATCTTTAAAATTTTTATTTTTGTACTTTTATATTTTTATATTTTTTTCTTTTTAATCCTTTGGCAAGTTTCACAATATCATAAGATATTACTACTAGACACGGAATTAAAATTACAATAATCCAACCACCATCTGTTGCTAAAAATTCTTGTAAATAACCTAATTTTGGTATTTTTAAAATTACTTTACCATAGATATTATTTTGGGGAACTAAAGCACTATCGGCAACATTGTTGTTATCTCCTTGTGTTTGAAAACTATAAGTATTATTCTCTTTGTCATAATTCTTTTTTATGATTCTGTGAGTAATAATTGTATTCATAAATCTAGAATCAGCTGATGCAAAAGTAATAACATCACCCTCATTTAATGTCGCTGGATCAACCTTTTTGGTTATTACAACATCATATACTTCTATTGCAGGTAACATACTACCAGTAAGTACAACGTATGCATTAAATGTAGGACTACTTGTATCCCCTTTAGCGGCTCTAATCTTAATATCTAAGACGTAAACTAATAATGTGATTCCAATCAGTAGCAGCCATATGAAAAGAGCATAAGAAAGGACACCGAGAATAAATTTAAACAAAGGTTCTTTCTTTTTTACTATTTTTACATTGAAATGCTTGGACTTTGCTGGATCAATTGCACCAATTTTATTTTGATGGGTTTCATTTTCAACTAGATTTATTTTATTTAAAAATAAGGGATTTTCTTCCTGTTTTTCTTCTTCAAAGAAAGGACTTGAACTAGTCATTTTCTTTTCTTCTTTTAATTCTTCATTATTATTTTCAAAAAATGGATTTCCATTGTCTTTCTTGTTTTCTTCTAAATCAGATTCTTTTGGTAATTTTTTTGAATTACTTTCTTGTCTTTCTTCTAATTCAGAAGTTTTATTTTCAAAGAATGGAGAAGATGACATTTCTTCTGGTTCTGTTTTAGGTACTGTTACATTATCTTGAAACAAGTTAATTGAATCTTTTAATTCTTCATTATTATTTTCAAAAAATGGATTTCCATTATCTTTCTCATTTTCTTCTAAATTAGATTCATTTGGTAATTTTTTTGAATTACTTTCTTGTTTTTCTTCTAATTCAGAGGTTTTATTTTCAAAGAATGGTGAAGATGACATTTCTTCTGGTTCTTTTTTAGGTACTGTTACACTATCTTGAAATAAGTTAATTGAATTTTTTAATTCTTCATTATTATTTTCAAAAAATGGATTTCCATTGTCTTTCTCGTTTTCTTCTAAATTAGATTCATTGGGTAATTTTTTTGAATTACTTTCTTTTGATTCTTCCTCAGTTACTTTATCAAACAAATTGTCAAAGGTTACATTATTACCTTTATTTGTTTCATCATTATTAACTTTGCTTTTTAAAAGATTATCAAATGTTTGATTATTTTCTTCATGATTAGATGTAGAACTTGAAAACAAGTCTGCAAATGTTTTTTCATTTTTATTATCCATTTTTACACCTCTTTTTAATCTATTTTTTGGGAAGCATCCACTTTAATTAAACCAGTTAATTTTTTCTTCATCTCTGTATTTTGATTTTGACCACTTTCATTTAACCAAATTATTAAGACAAATTCTTCGGTTGAATTATTTTCTAAGTAGACATTATTCGCGATTGTTGATGTAGTTTGTCCTTCCAAATATCCTGTTGCAAGTTCTTCTCCTTCAGAATTATATAATATATATTTTAAAGTTTTATTAGAAAATTCATTTTGATTCATCATTACTTCAATTTTTAATAAACTATCCAAACTTCCACTATTGGTTACCCTAAAATTATTTCGATATACATTTTTTTGAGTTTCATAAGATGGCTTTTCACTTGGATACAGAAAATTATAATTAATAATATCTCCCGATAAATATTCTATTGATAATGTTCCAGTATATACTGCACTGCTCCCCTCTTCTTGACTGTAAATTAAGGAATATATAGCGAAAGCAGCTCCAACAATGACGGTAATAAACGTTAAAATTAATACTACGATATAGAAAAAATCTTTTTTACTTGCGGTATTATTCAAGCTATCACCACCTCTATTATAATATTATCAAAAAACGCAAAAAAAAGCAATCTTAAAATTGCCTTCATCATTTATTTTATTGTTTACCTGTAATTTGACCATTTTCATATTCTGAAGTATCCAATCCACCACTAACTTCGATTGTTACTGTACCTTCAAATGTTTTTCCTTGTTCAGGCTGTTCTACACCAGTTTCTTCTAACCATATTACCAATTGATAAGTATGCTTCTCTTTATTAGTTAGAGGATATGTAATACATCTAGAAGTATCATCCACAGATATACCAGTTAAATCTTCCTTATATCCAAATAAGCACGCAACTGGATTTATTGTATCGGTCAACTCGCCATTATCACCATATACATCAGTAGGCACTTCAAAAGTTGCAAATTTCGTATCAAGATAATCTTCATTATCTGGATTTTCATCAACGTTAGAAAAGACACTTACTACTTGATAAGAATTAATCAATCCAAATCCATACTTATCAGTAACTATTTCTCCATTTTCTTCTTGAAAAGTTACTTCATATAATATATAACTTAAATTTTCAAATTCATTTTTATTTATTTTTATTGATGCCAAAATATCGGTATTCTCTCCAGCAGTTCCATCACTTTCTACTGAAAATTGATATACATAACAAACTTCTTTTCCTTTTGCATCTACACATCTTCGATTAATATCGTTTGCATAAGTATCATAATCCTCGTTAATTTCTCCATCCGTTTCAGAATTATATCGTTCTACTTCTTTTTTATATTTCGTTAGTGCAACTGTTTCTGTAGCAGGAATCAGATTACTTGCTTTAATTTCAGTACCACCATCATACGATATGCTGACATAAGCAGACTTTACGGTTACATCATTTTCTGCACTTCTTGCAGTAGCTGAGAAATAAGCAAATGTTGCTCCCAAAATTGCAATTAATAAAGTAGCTATTCCAATTATTAAATTAAATGTACTAGTTTTATTATTTGGGTTATTATTACTAGGATTAATAGCGGTTGTTTTCTCTTCTTTCATATATGCTATCCTCCTTCTACTATATTAATAATAGCAAAGTTTGTTTTAAAAGTCAATTGCAAATGTATGCTTTTCAGGATAAATTCATGCGATAAAAGTTTGTAAATATCGTTACAAAATTTCAAAATTAAAATAAGAGTTTTTATAAAATAAGTTAGTTAACAATTCACACGAGGTGAATTTATATTTGTATGTTTTTTTTTATTTTTTTTAAAAAAAGTTGATTTGATAACCAACTTTTTTAAACTATTTTCTTATCCTTGAGTAGATTGTAACTCGCTTCCTTCAACATATGCACTAATCGTTCCACTGACACCTGTTGAACCATCTCCAGATGCCACTATAACTTGTCCTGTAAAGTTTTTAGATGCATCGGTTGACGTTTGATCTATATTAGCATTTTTAATATATAAAACTATAGCAATTGTTTTTGTTACTCCACCATTTATAGTGATATCATCTGCTACTCTTGATGTTCTTTCTGATATTTCACTAAATTGATTTGCATCAGTGATTGGAACTAGCAATCTATCAATAGAAGGTTTTGTTACTGTTGTTCCAGCATCTGTGTCTCTTGATTCTACATATTTTAATAATGTTTTGGTAACGCCTGCTCTATTAACATAAATAGGTGTAAATGAGCCTGCTTCTAATAATCCTCCATCTCCATCTATAACATCTATGGTATTTTCTTCAGTTGATATTCCGGTAAACAAAGGATCGTTAGAACCATTATTATTTTCAGTAGAATCATAACTAGTCGTATCATCAGGAAGAGTTATTTCATAAGCCATCGCATTAAGACTTGAAAAGCCATTGGTTTCACTCACAATATCTATTGATACAGATTGAGGAGAATTAGCCGAATTAGTTATTTGAAATACATATACACTGCAAATTGAATTACCAAAATCATCTTTACATAGTGCATTATTCTTCTCAGTAACTGGATTTCCTTCATCATCTTTCTGCATAGTTGTATCATTTTGATTTTCAAATGAATACTCTACGATTGTAGTATCCGCTGGTATTAAGTCATTATTCATCCACCCAGACTCGTAACTAGTATATTTTAATTGCAAAGTAGTTGATCCTGTTTGAACTGAAGAATTCATACTTTGAGTTGTTGCGGTGAAATATGCGAATGTTGCCCCTACTGCCATTATAATAAAAGTTGCAACAGCAATTACACCATAAAATAATCCTCTTCCCTTGTTTTCGTTATTTATTTTTTCCTTTTGAACATCGTTCACTTCTATCTCCTCCTCTATTATGTATTAAGTATAGCAAATAAGAAAATAAAAATCAAGTGTTTTTTTACGGGTATTTTGCGTGAAAAACTACTCACGGGTTTATTATACCCTGAGTAGTTACAAGTGAAAAATTATTTTTCTACTAATGTTTGTTCTTAATTGAACATAACAAATTATAAATTAAAAAAAATCAATCATTTGATTATAATTAATTTTTTGTTAATCTCTTAAAAATTATATTTGACAAGTCATTCTATTTTACTATTACTATTGTTGTATTCTTTAGCAATTTTATCTAAATCCTCAATTAAATTATCGGCTTGATTCCAACTTATTAATCTAGCACCCGATGCAAATTTGTGACCACCACCACCATATATCGCAGCAATTTCATTTATAACAGGTCCTCTTGAACGAATATTTGCTCTAATTAAATTGTTTTTCTTATCCTCAGTTAAAAAAATCCAAATTACAATTTCATTTACGCATTTTAATTCACTAATAATATTTCCCGCACTGGCAGAATCTACTTCATATTTTTTTAATAAATCTTCCGTAATTTTTATATATGCTGTTCCACTTTCCGTTACTTCCATATGTTCAAAAATATATCCTTGAAAACGTATTTCCGATAAGGGACGCATATATAACGGTTCATATAAAGATGTAAAGTTTATATTAGTTTTTCTTAACATTTTATGTACTAATTCAAATGTCCTTTCACTGGTATAATCATGCATAAATCTACCAGTATCCGATACTATTCCAATATAAAGATTCTCCGCGATTGTTTTAGTAAGAGATAATCTATTTTTAAAGATAAATTCTAGAATTAATTGACTAGTAGAAGAAGCATTATCATCTATTAGTTCAATTTTTGCATAATTATCAACCAAAGGATGATGATCAATTTTAATAATATGTTGATATTTTTCTAGTTGCACACCATCAATTCTTTTAATATCAGGGGTATCTAGAACAATTAATAAACAATTATTTTCATCTATTTGCTCAGGTTTATCTAAATCCCCCATAAATTTAAAACGATAAGAAGCATTCCCGATGGCATATACATTCTTCGTGGGAAATTTATTTTTAATTAACTCTCTCAAAGCAAATTGACTACCCAAAGCATCAGGATCAGGTCCGATATGTCTTGCAATGACAATTGTTGAAAATTTTTTTATCTCCTTATATATTTTTTTATAAATGTTCGCCATCTTTTATCTTTACCTCTTTCTAATTTGCTAAATTGTACGTATCTCTTGCTATCATTAATTCTTCATTCGTAGGAATTACATAACAAGCAATTTTTGAGTCTTTTGTACTAATTAACTTTTCTTCTCCTCTACAATTATTAGCACTTTCATCTAAACAAACTCCTAAAACTGTTAAACCATTCATTATTTGTTTTCTTGTATTTACTGAATTTTCACCAACTCCCGCTGTGAATACAATAGCGTCTGCTCCACCCATTTCAACATAATACATAGCTATGTAATTAATTATTTTTCTTACATATATTTTTTGAGCAAGAGCACATCTCTCATTTCCTTCTTCAATACCATTTTCTATATCTCTTGAATCACTACTAACACCACTAATTCCAAGTAATCCGCTTTGTTTATTTAAAGCAGTATCAATTTCATCTGGTGTCATGTTAGCTTCCTTCATAATATAAGGAACTATACTACAATCAATGTCGCCACAACGTGAACCCATCATGACTCCTGCATTTGGTGTTAATCCCATTGATGTATCTATACATTTTCCATTTACAACAGCACTGATTGATGCACCATTTCCAATGTGACAAGTAATTATTTTAGTATCATTTCTTCCTAATATTTCATTCATTCTTTCTGAAACAAATCTGTGACTTGTTCCATGCATACCATATTTTCTTACACCATATTTTGTGTACCATTCATATGGAACAGGATAAATGTAATTAACTTTATCCATCGTAGCGTGAAATGCTGTATCAAATACAGCTGTTTGTATCGCGTTTTTAAATACCTTTTGAGCTGCTTTAATTCCAGTAATAGCTGCGGGATTATGTAATGGTGCTAGTGGTGAATACTTCACCATGTCATCGATTACAGAATCATCTATAATAACAGTGTGATCGTACTTCTCTCCTCCTTGAACAGTTCTATGTCCAATTGCTTTTATTTCATCAGTTGAATTGATTACTTTATTATTAATCAATTCCTCTACTAATATTTCAAAAGCCGTTTCATGGTTATCTAATTCTTTTTCTTTTTTTATTTTTTCTCCATTTATTTTGATAGTGTAAAAACTATCTCCTATTCCTATCCTTTCAAATACTCCGGATATTAATACATTTTCTTCAGGCATTTCATATGCTTGAAATTTTAATGATGAACTACCGGCATTTACAGATAATATTTTCATTATTCCACCTCTTTCATGTATGTTATTATATCATAAGTAGAGATAAAAATTAAAGTTTTTTTAATAGAAATAACAAAGTATTTTTTTCCACTTAAATAAATAATTTCTTCGATTGAAACATTTTCCTCTGATAATTTCTTACCTATTCATAGAAGAATCTTTCTTTTTTTTAAAATTGGATTTTATCCTTTTCCAAAGTTTTAGATTTCACAATTAATTTTTTTTCATTCTATTCATTTCAAAATAATATCTTTAAATTAAATTTAGATATCCTAAGTTATTCTCAATAAAAATACTTATAAAACTTCCTTCATTATGAAAATTATTTTATCTTTTTCAAAACTCTTATTAATAAAGTAAAATAATATTTTAAAAGAATGATAATTTTCACACCCTTATCATTCCATTTTTATATTTCTCCCATTTCTAACATAATTCCTGGTAAAATTTGTTTTTTTCTAGATACAACATTTTCTAAGAAAGTTCCTTGTGTTAACTTTTCTTTTTTATATACTTTTCTTAAAATATCTTCTCCTCTTTTACTATATAAAACATAAGAACCTCGACTAATAATATCCGTTATAAAGAAAGCAACAAAATAATAATCATTTGCTTCAGCAACATTATTTAATAATTTAATATATTCTTCTTTTTCATTTAATATTTCATCTGGATTTGTTGTAGATAACTGTCCCAAACCAATTTTTTGACCAGCTACAGGATAATTTTTATAATCAGTATAAAGAACTTCTTCTTTAGTCTTTCCCTTTAAGGATGATCCTGCTTTTAACATTTTAAGACCATATTCCTTGTAATCAACATTTGCTATGACTGATAATTTTTCTACTGCTTCTCTATCTAATGGTGTTGTAGTTGGGGAGTTTAGGATTAATGTATCAGATACAATTCCAGATAGCATTAGTCCCGCTATTTGAGGGGGAATTTCAACATTATTTTCTTTATATAAACTATAGATAATAGTACAAGTACTTCCTACAGGCATATTTCTAAAATTAATCGGTCTATTGGTACCAATACTTCCAATATTATGATGATCAATAATTTCTAAAATTTCTGTTTCTTCTAATCCAATAGCACTTTGCTCATAAGAATTATGATCAACTAAAATTACTTTTTTCTTATTTTCATAGGTAACATCTGATACCCTTAATATGCCAGTACATTCTTCTTTTTCATTTATCACTGGATAATAACTATATCTTGTTTTATTAGCAATATTCATAAAATCACTAATATTTTCATATTCATTCATGCAAAGAATATCTTTTTGATAAGGAATACTAGCTATATTATTAGCTAAGTTAATTCTTCGAGAAGCAATTAGAGTAGGATGAGGAGTTATAATAATATTTACTTTATTCTTCTTAGCAATTTTTAAATGTTCTTCTTTTATTTGATGATTTCCTGTAACAATTAATAATTTTATTTTGCTATTAACTGCATATTCAATGATACTGTGTCTATCTCCTACAATTAAAATGCTATTTTCATCTAGTTTTACAGTACTTAAAATAGTCGTACTTCTGTAACTGGCGACTATTAAGTTTCCTTGGATTTTTTCATCATAACGTAATAATTCTCTTCCATCAATTGTTTCTAATACATTTTGATAACTAGTATCTACTAAGTCTATATTCTCATTGAATTGCTCTTTTGCAATATCTTTCATCGTGATGATTCCAAGCATTTTTTTATTATGATCAACAACAGGAATCTTGCTAATGCCGGCCTCATTCATCTTAGTATAAGCATCATTAATAGAATCTTCTTCTGTAATACTATAATTCCTGGTATAGTGTAAATCTTTTACTTTTAATTTTACATCGTTTAAAAAAACTGGAACTTTCGTTTTAAAATAATTAAGAGCATATCTCGTTTCTGAATTGACGGAACTTAATACTGCTGGCACAGCATTTACTCCTAACTTTTGTTTTAAATAAGCTAATGCAATAGCGGAACTTACACTATCAGTATCAGGATTACGGTGTCCAAAAATATATATTTTTTTCATAGTTTACTCTCTCTTTCGTCAACTAATTATACAATAAATCTAAAATTCTGTAAAGTTTAGAATTCTTCAGTTTAGAACTCATCAATAAATATTAAAGTTGTTTGAAAAATAAATCAGGATTATATTTAATATCATCTTCAGAAAGAAGATGATTTTTACTTTTCCTTTTAGGAATTTTACTATTTTTATGAACATTTTTTATTTAACATAAAAATTCTTCCTTTGAATAAAGGAGAATATTTTAATAAAAATTACTGACATTTTCACAAAAAGTTAACATTTTTAAATGATTTTGTTGACAATTAAATGGAAAAATGCTATTATATGTACCAATTAAGGGGGGATTTTATTATGAAACAGTTTAATTTAAATAAAAAAACAAATGCTATATTACTTTCATGTGCTTTAGCGACAGCATCTTTATCTGGATGTGGCAGACAAGAAAAACCAACGTTAACATTAGTTGAATCTATACAAACAAATAATGATTTTGATTTACTTAAAGACGAGAACAAAGTTATTATTACCACTGTAAACGCAATGGATGAAGAGGATATTAAATTTGCAGAGAAAATGTCCTTAGATAGCTTAACAAATTCAAATTATTATTTAAAATTTAAAAATACAGAAGTATATGATAAATATCACATTAGTGGATATTCTCTCAAAAATATTATTTTATACTTTGACGCTTTAAATGGAGATCTTCTTTCGATAAAATATATTGACAGAGAAAAGTATATATTTAAAGATAATGAAATAACAACAACATACAGAATTTCTGAAATTACAGAAGAAGAACCTGCTTATAATTATGCAGTGCTATATTTTGGAGATAAAGAAAACTATACCCGAGAAGAAATGGAAGAAATTGTGAACTTTGTTAAAGAAAACAAGAACAGAAAAACATATTCGAAAGTGAAGAAACCATAAATTATAAAAATTATTTCTTTTTTTAGTCAATAAAAAACTTTTTAACATATATCTGATATCATAGTATCAGATATTTTTATATACAATAAATTTATTACGAGAAAATAGTTTATTATCAGTCACAAAATAATAAGAAATCATATCAATAATTATTTTAATGAAATAAGCAATAGAATTGTTCTGAAATTAAGTCAGGTTATATAAAAATTATAAAAAGAACAAAAAAATTTAGACTGTTTCTAAATCTAGAACCATGTTTTTTAAATTTTTTAATCCAACCATTAGTATGTTCAATAAAAATTCTATTTGCCCCTAATTCCTTATTATATTTAACATTTTCTTCAGAAAAAGGATGAGTTTTACTTTTCATTTTTAGTAATTTTACTATTTTTATGAACCTTTTCGATATCTAAATAACCCAAATCAACAGTATATCAGATGTTCCTTCAAATGCTCTTTTAAAAAGCTGCATGCTCCACGCCTAATCC
>CAYOCA010000025.1:0-5075 GCA_964402345.1 uncultured Muribaculaceae bacterium
AAGAAAAAAATAGATGAATACTATAAAGTTTCTGATAATAGGAAACAAGAAGAAAATGAAAACACTGAGGAAGCAGATAAGGTCGCAGCTAGAATAACAGAAATTTTAAATGAAAAAGCCTTTAACTTTAATATCTTTGAACTAATTAATATACATTCAAGATTATTTAAAGGAATCTATAAAGAAGCAGGTAAAATTAGAGATTATAATTTTACTAAAAAGGAATGGATATTAAATGATGATACAGTTATTTATTCATCATATGAAACAATAAGAGAAACTTTAGAATATGATTTAAAAGAAGAATTAAACTTTTCTTATAAAGATTTATCTTTAGAAGAATCAATTAAGCATATTGCTAGATTTACTTCAAATATTTGGCAAGTGCATCCTTTTTGCGAACCTAATGGCATTAGGTACTTTTTTTATTTATAAGTAATTACGAGCTTTCGCTCGCTTTTAATAAAAACGATATGATCTATTAAAGAGTGAGTTATTATTGCTTTGTCATCATCACTAATAGTAGGGTCAGTAAGGATTCCATAAGCATCTTTACATCTTTTAAATATTTCCTCTCTTTTTTCAATTTCACTTTTACTTTGCCCTTTTTTCTTAATTTCTTTTATTATTACTTGTTTATCATTATTTAATCGCTCTTTATTTTCCTTGTATTCTTCTAAAGAATCGATTCCATTTTCATATGCTAATTTAACTCTTTTTTCTTTTATTTCAATTTGATTTAACTGATTTTGTAATATTGCTATTTCATCAGTATTGTCAAAACTTTTTCTGCTTATTTCTATATTGATAGGTTTATTATTAAAGTTAATTTTTAATTGTTCTAATATTGCCTCTTCTACAGCTTTAACAGTAATAGAATGACTAGTAGTACATCTAGCATGAGTGTATCCAGTACATTGAAATGCTTTTCCATTTTTTACGAGCATTTCGCCACAGTTATCACATTTTATTAATCCTCGTAACCAATGCTCGTGTTTTACTTGCTGTTTTCTATGGCCATATACTTCATTCATTGTTTTTAATCTTTCTCGGGCCTTTTCCCATACTTCATCGGGAATAATATGCTCATGAGTTGATTTTTTTACGATAGTATCAGGGTTATTAAAATCTCTTTGCATTCCATCTTCGGTCCATCTAATATATCCAATATATACTGGGTTATTTAAAATCCATAATACAGCACGATCACTAAACTTTCCATTTCTTTTGGTTTTAATTCCTAAAGAATTCAACCATAATGTTATATTTCTTACTGAATCACCATTATTAAACTTTTCAAACATCTTTTTTACTATTTCTGCCTCATCTTTTTTAACAACCAATTCTCTAATAATTTTATCTCTGTTTTTTTCTTTTCTTATTTCTTTTATTATTTTTTCATAACCAAAAGGAGCAGGAGCACTAGATTCGCCACGATCTGCTTTTTTCCTTTGCCCTTTTTTTACTTCATCACTTAAATTCATGCTGTAATATTCGCCCCATGTTTCAAGTTGACTTTCCATCATCATAGCGAGTTTTTTATCTTCTGGTAATTGTTCCTTTACTGCAATAATATCTATTCCTAATTTTTTTCTCAATTTAGACTTATATACAATACTATCTTCACGATTACGAGCGAATCTATCATATTTATGAACTAATATTAGATCAAAAGGTTTTTCTTTTTCTTCTGATTTTAACATCATCATTTGAAATTTAGGCCTTTTATCTGCTCTAGTACCAGAAAGGCCAGGTTCAATATAAATATTTTCTTTTGGTAACATTATATTTTCTTTTAGACAGTATTTAATTATATCTTCTAATTGGGCCTCTGGACTATATTCTGTTTGCATATCTGTACTAACTCTTAAATAGGCAGCAGCTACTCTAATCTTATATGTACTGTCTAAAAGATTTATATGTTGTACTAATTCTTTATAAATAGGTAGATTTTTTAATAGATCATCTACTGTAATATTTTCGTAATTATTATTCATTTTATTACTCTCCTTATTGCGAATATTTATTAAATTTGCTATAATGAGAGTACAGAAAAAGAATTGCTGTGGTGGTAATTTTATTTTCTGTACTCGGTCCTATTGTTGCTGCAATAGGTCCTTTTTTTTATTTATATAAGATCATAGTATTAAATCCCTCTTGGTTGCCCATAATACCTTGTCCAACTAATGAATTGAATTTAACATCTACTACCTCATATCCATCATCTTGTAATCCATCTAAAATAACATTTAATTGAGTTGTATATTTATCTTCACATCCAAATACTTGGTTGCCTAGTTTACTAAAACTATTAATCATTAATATATGTACATTTCCATTCTTCTCTTTTAAATATTTTTTAGTTTCTTCATATACAGAACTAGCTGCATTCGTTTGATTTGTAGTAAATAATCCCATAATTACACCTCCTAAATTGTTAATTTTTACATTTTAATCCATAAAATATACATTTGGGAATATTTTTTTAATTTTTCTTATATTGATTGGTATAATAATACATTAAAACTTATAATAGGTCCCCGAAAGGGGGAAATGTTAATGTATGTAAAGAAGTTATATGATGAAATAAAATTGAATGATTTGGAACTGCATTTATATTTATTATTTTTAGAGTATTTCATTTAGAAATATTCTTTTTATTTATCATTATCTTTCATAATAAAAGGTTTATTTGCTTTTGCAAATTCTATAAGAATGTTGAAATTTTCTTCACTTAAATCTTCATTATCATTTAAGAATCCCTTTCTTTTTAATGTTTCCTTTAAAAGTTCTATTTCTTCTTCTTCTGTAATTTGTTGTTTTTTATATTTGTTATTTACTGGTGGAAAAAATTCATCAATGGGGACATTAAAAATTTTTGATAATTTAAATAATAAATCTTGATTTACACCACGATCTCCATTTTCATATCTTGATACTGCTTGTCTAGTAATATTTAGTTCTTCGGCAAGTTCATCTTGAGTCATATTTTTATGTTCTCTTAATTTTTTTATTACTTTTCCCGCATATTTTCTTAAATCTTTTTCATCTTTCATACAATTCCTCCAATAATTAATATTACCAAATTACAAACTAATTATAGCATTAGTGTAAACAAAAAGCAACAAAATGGAACTTTTTTTTAAAAAAATATATAAAAGTTATTGACTGCGCAACAAAATGGTGCTATCATTAAAATGCCAAAACAAAAGTAGGAGGTGACAAAACGATGCAAGAAAAATTAATTTTACTTAAAGAAGAAAGAAAATTGACAAACAAAGAAATGGCAGAATTATTGGGTATTACCCCACTTCAATACAGAAGAAAAGAAAAAGGCGAAGTGCAATTTAAACTTAATGAAATGCTAAAAATTAGTGAATTTTTTGGTAAAACTTTAGATGAAATTTTTTTACCATCAAAGCACCAAAATGGTGCGTAAGGAGGGTGTGAATGAAAGATCATAGAAATGATCAAGGTTCAAAAAACACACAAGAAGATAACACCCTAAAAGATCAAAAAATAAAAAAACTCATAGTTGAGGTGGCAAATCCTAAAACTGATGAGGAATATAGCAAAATGATTGATAAAGTAAACGAGAATTTTAAGTTACTTTATTCGGTCAAAAATTAAAGAAAAGAGGCGAACTTATTTTGAAAAAGAAAAAAATAAAAATCAAATGGAAAAATGTAGCATTGTTAATTGCTTTAGTAGTATGTGCTGTATTGATTATACACGACATATATCTAATTGCTATCCAACCTTGGATCAATGGAAAAATGGCAGGATGGACTTGGTTTGGGTTTGGAACATTTATTTTAGCATTTGTTGTTGGAGGTGCTATCATTGATTATTTTAACGATGAAATCAATAAGAAATAAAAAAAGATTTATAAGTCAAACATCAACTCATAAATCAAATTGTAAATCTACCATAAATTTACTCCTTAATTATAACATTTTAAGGTAGTAATTGTCAAATGGGTAATTAAGGAGGCGATGCAATATTAAAAAATTAAAGAATTATTTCTCGCATGATTTTAATGCAAGAAATGATATCAAATTAAAAAAAGTCAATATGGATCTTGGAATGAGTGGCATCGGCCTTTATTGGTGTATAGTAGAATGTCTTTATGAAAATAATGGATATTTAGATTTAGATCAAATTAACTTATTAGCATACGAATTACGAGTCGATAAAAAATTAATTGAAGATCTAATTGATAACTATGATCTATTTAAAAAGAACAAGAAGAGTTTTTATTCAAAAAGTGTTCTACAACGATTAGAAAAAATTAACGAAATATCAAGAAAAAATAAAGAAAATGCCAACAAAAGATGGGCCAATAAAAAAGATACACAATCGGAATGCAATCGCAATACGACCGCATTACAACCGAAATGCAAAGAAAAAGAAAAAGAAAATAAAAAGAAAATAAAAGAAAATAAATCTTTAACAACTACTAACTTATATGAGTATATAGAGAGTAATTTCGGGCGACCCTTATCACCACTAGAATATGAAAAAGCAAATCATTGGTTGTCGTTATATGAACAAGAAATAATCGAATATGCAGTTAAAATTGCAGTTATGAATAGTAAAAGGACATTTAACTATGTCGAGGGCATCTTAAACAACTGGAAAGGCAAAAATCTAAAATCAATCAAAGACATCACAGAAGATAATTTGAGAATCATGGCTTTAAAACATCGAGATGAACCTCACAAGAAAATAGAACTATTTGATTATGATTGGTTAAATGATCCAGATATTAGAAACGAGGAGGGCGATGATGAGTAAATTCAAAGAAAATATTGATTTATTTAAATTAAACAAGATACAACTTATTCACAAAATAAATTCATTAGAACTTCGTGTTGAAGATTTAGAAAGTACCATAAAGGATGAACTATATAAAACTTTTATGGATAAATTACAAGAACCCCAAGAACTTAATAGATTAAAAAAAGAAAATGCTAACTTAAGAAAAAAGAATAAAGTTTTAAAACAACTATTAAAAGGGGAAAATGAAAACCACCACAGTAATAAAAAATAAATTAAGAGAGAGAGGAAAATAA
>CAYOCA010000025.1:5175-6307 GCA_964402345.1 uncultured Muribaculaceae bacterium
AGGGAAAGGTAAAAGCATATGTTACATTCGTAATCAATGATAATTTTGCAGTACACGATGCAAGAGTTATTGAAGGTAACAATGGTTTATTTGTAGCGATGCCAAGTAGGAAAACTACTAATGGCTTTAAGGATGTATGTCATCCAATAACACAAGAGTTAAGACAAGAAATTGATCGTATTATTCTCGAAGAATATAACAGATAAAAGCTACCTACTATTTTTTAAGGAGGTAAAACATGGATAAAGGTATAATGCTATCAATACATCCTGAATGGTTAGAAATGATTTTTAATGAAGAAAAAAGACTAGAGTTTAGAAAAAAGATTATTTCAACTGTTAAACCAGAAACAAAAATATATTTTTATGAAACTAAAAAGAAAAATGGAACTGGTAAAGTTGTCGGCGATGCAATTATTACAAAAGTAGATGTATTAGATCCAACAAAACATGATTTATATTTGAAATGTTGGAGTTATATTGGATATTTAAATCAAAGATATATGATTTGCTTTACTGCAGTAAATAAATACGATAAACCATTGGAATTAACAGAATTTGAATATAACAATGGAAAAACTTTGATTCATCCGCCGCAAAATATGGTTAATGTTAGGAGGAAGTCAAAATGAAAGTAATTATTGAAACGATAAAAGAGAATAAGGACTTTATACTTATTACTATATTTTCGATTCTAACAATTATATTCTTTGCCACTAGCTTATTGTTTATGTCTATCAGCGATGATTTAGTAAATGTAGTTCAAGAAAAGGATAAAAAAATAAGTGAACTAACTAATGAAGTCGAAAGACAAGAAATGATATCTAATGATTGGTATCAAATGTGGATAGAAGAACGATCAGCTAATGAGTGGCTATGGGATATGTATTATTCAAATGTTAGTTCTTACGATGGCGAATACGAGTATTACGAATAGGAGGAGTAGAAATGATTAAAAATGCTTTACAAGGAATTGCAGATACAATAACATCAGAAGATTTTGGAAGGTTATTTATAGTAGCAGCTATTATGTTTCTTTTGGGATTACTTTTAGGATTTTCAATATGTGATGTCTCTGTAAAAAAACAATGCGATGAAATGAGTATTACAGAGGCACTTAAATATCCATATTG
>CAYOCA010000025.1:6407-12092 GCA_964402345.1 uncultured Muribaculaceae bacterium
TAAAAAAACAATGCGATGAAATGAGTATTACAGAGGCACTTAAATATCCATATTGCCGAAATTATTTTGAAGAACAATTAAAAAATATGGAGGACTAATATGGGAGAACACGAAAGCATAAATGATTGGTTAGAATCAAAAATGATAGATGTAGTAACTACTATTAATAACATATATGATGCTTTAAAACCATTGCTAGAATCTATTGTAAAAGAATTTAGAAAACTTTGGGATAGAATTGGTGGCGACACGATTCTATATTATCAAAAAGCATATGATCAATCACAATGGAAATACATTAAAAAAGGGAAAAGGTATGTCAAAGTAAGGAGGCATAATAGTGAAGATATTGGCAGAGCATTTTCGAGAAAAATCCTGCATTATAAGAAACAAGTACAGCGATCTTTATCATCTAAATGAAAAGGTTGAGTTTATATACCAAGATGCTTATGTAACAGAATGGTCCTTATATAGAAAATATACAGATATAAATTTATATTTTTCTAATAGAAATAAAGCAATATTAAGTTCAAAAAATGGAAATACATTAGATGATCTAATTGCCTTTATAGAAAAATTAGAAAGTAAAAGAGTTAATAAATATAGAAATTTAAAGTAAATGGAGGTGTAAGAATGGCAAAAAGATATAACAACAACTGGGATGCAAAAAGATTGATAGTTAATTTTAATCATAAACAATGGCGACAAGATTTTGCGGCCTTTGTAAGAGAAAAAAAGTTCTGGGATATAACAAGAGTTACTAAATCAAGGGCTATAAGCAATAATCCACTAGATAGAGGTATTAAGTCATTTGAAGTTTACAATCGATATGGTGGAAATGTAGAAGTTACTTATCAAGATGACAATAAAATAATTAGTTCTACTGATGAAGAATTAATAAAAAAATATTTAGAAGAAAGGAGTGTGTGATATGGGTGTTAAAAATAAATTAGTAGATTTAAACAATCATTTGTTTGAAGAACTAGAAAGACTAAACGATGAAGATTTAAAAGGCGACGATTTAAGCGAAGAATTATCAAGAGCTAAAGCTCTGTCTGATGTTAGTGGAAAAATAATCGATAATGCTAGTTTAATGCTCAGAGCAATTCATGAACAAAATGAGTACGGTACTATATCTCAAAATGTACCAAAATTACTATTAGGAGTCAATACAGATGAGGAAATTCTGGAATCAGGAAAAAACTGATTATTTAATAAAAATATATAAAGGAAAATCAAATCAAGAAATAACAGATTTGTTTAATGAAAAGTTTCATACAGATTTATCTATTAAAGCAATAAGTAGTAGAAAAAAAGTATTAAATTTAAAATCTAATTATAAATATCAGCCAAAATATAATAATGAAGTTATTGATTATGTAAAGAAAAATCACAAAGGAAAATCAACAATTGAGCTTTCAAATGAGATCAACAAGGTTTTTGATATGAATACCACACCTGATAATATACAAAATTTAAAAAGTAGAATCAGAAGAAATGAGGGATTTGTGTTTGAACCAGCTAGAAATGATGGTTGCATAAAAAAAGGTAATATTCCTATGAATAAAGGTAAAAAGTGGGATGAGTATCTTACAAAAGAGCAACAAGAACGTGCTAGAAAAACAACATTTAAAAAAGGGCATAAATCTGCTAATGCTGTAGAAATTGGCGAGGAACATATGCGATATAGTGGTAGCAAACCTGATGATGGATATGTAAATGTTAAAATTTGTGATGGAAAAGGTAATAAAAATTGGGTACCTAAACAAAGAGTTATATATGAACAACATTATGGACCAATACCCGCTAATCATAAAGTGATTTTTGCTGATGGTGATAGATTTAATTTTGATATAGATAACTTGATTTTAGTTTCTAATGCAGAAGAATTTATTATGAATCAAAAAGGATTAAGATACGATGATAAAAATTTAACCAAAACAGCATCATTAATTGCTAAAGTAATTAATAAAACACAGAAAGTTAAAAATGAAAGATTATGAACAATTATATTATGATTCGCAATATGAAATAAAAAAATTAAAAAATCGAATTGAAGAATTAGAAACAGAATTATCATTAGTAAAAAAATCAGATAAAAAGAAACTTAATATACGAAGAGAAATAATACATGAATTAAATAATTTCTATGAGAAAAAGGAGGTAAAACATGGAAAGAATGACTGATGAATTAAAAATAGAAGAATTGAGAAAAAGAGGTTTTAAAGATCAAGTATTTATGGATAAAGGTCCATCATTGTATAAAGAATATAAAAACGAATATCACTTTTATTCAATTATTATAACTTATCAAGGTGATGTGATAGTTGCCAATTACGATGAAGAAGATAATAATCTTATATCATTTAATTTCAATATAGATTTGGTTAATGATTTGATATTTATATTACAACATTTAGAAATAATAAAAGATTAAGAGGAATAATAGAGGGGACAGATAGGAGGAAATATGCAAATAATAAGTAAAAATATTGAAGAAATAAAAGAGTATGAAAATAATCCAAGAAACAATGATAATGCTGTGAAATATGTTGCTAGATCTATTAAAGATTTTGGATTTAAGATTCCAATTATCATTGATAAAAATAATATCATAGTTGCTGGCCATACTCGATATAAAGCAGCTAAAGAATTAAACTTATCTGAAATCCCCTGTATTGTTGCTGATGATTTAACTGATGAACAAATTAAGGCATTCAGATTAGTAGATAACAAATCCGCTGAACTAGCAGACTGGAATCTAGAATTATTAAACATAGAATTAGAAAATATCCATGATATAGATATGAATTTATATAATTTTGATTTAACAGAGATGTTAGATAATGTAGTAGATGATGATTATGAAATAGAACTACCAAAAGATCCGAAAACGAAACGAGGTAATATTTATAAACTTGGAAATCACTATTTAATGTGTGGCGATTGTACTAATTTAGATGATGTACAAAAATTAATGCAAGGCCAAAAAGCAGATCTTATAATTACTGATCCACCATACAATGTGAATTATGAGGGAAAAACAGAAGATAATTTAAAAATAATAAATGACAATATGGAAGATAGTCAATTTTACAACTTTTTAGAATCAGCATTTATTAACTTAAATAATTCTTTAAAAGATGGAGGTGCTGCTTATATATTTCATGCAGATACCGAGGGATTAAACTTTAGAAAAGCATTTGTTGATTCTGGCTTTAAATTAGCACAATGCCTTATATGGTCCAAGAATACATTTGTAATGGGCCGCCAAGATTATCAATGGCAACATGAGCCAATATTATATGGCTGGAAATTAGGGGCAGGGCATTATTTTATAAATGATCGTAAACAAAGTACAATATTAAACTTTGATAAACCATCAAGAAATGAAGAACATCCTACTATGAAACCAATTGATTTGGTTGCATATCTAATTAAAAATTCAAGTAAGAAAAACGAAATTATAATAGATTTTTTCGGAGGTAGCGGATCGACTTTAATTGCATGTGAACAATTGAATAGAAAAGCATATCTTATGGAATTAGATCCTCGATATTGCGATGTCATTGTCGATAGATGGGAAAATTTCACTAATCAAAAAGCAGAACTTATAAATGGTGGACATAATGAATGAAGAAATAAAGATTAAAAGAGATGTATTTGAGAAATTATGTGCTTTACAATGCGATATACGAGAAATAACAGGTACATTTGGATGCACAGTAGATCAAGTAAAAACATGGTGCAGACAAGTATATAATGCAGACTTTGAAAAAGTTTATAATGAGAAAGCAACAAAAGGGAAAATATCATTAAGAAGTTTACAATTTAGATTAGCAGAAAAAAGTCCTACAATGGCAATATATCTAGGGAAAGTATATTTAAATCAAGATGATAAAAATGGAGGTAAATAGTGAAAAAAGAAGAACAGAAAATTTAAATACTAGCAGATCAATTACAATCATTTTTAATGCTAGTAGATAGTTTTGTAGAAAATTTAACAAATGAAGATTATTCTTTATTAGAGAAAAGTAAACACACTTTACAATCAAATATTAACATTAAAAAATCAGCTGCTACATTGGCAACCGCATTCGGTATTGAACAAGATACAACAGAGGAACGATACAAAATAAAGACAATAGATGCAATTATCAATTTATTTGATGTAAGAAAAAAATATCGTGATGAAATGCTCGAAAAAATAGAAAGAGAAAGAAAAAAACAGCAATCAAAAAAAGAACTTATGCAAGCACTAGGTCTTATGGAATAAGAGGGATAAATGGAAAAAATAATAGATTCTGACATATCAGGTTATCAATATAAGATATTAACAGGCGATAAAATTTATTACAAATGTGATCCAAAATTAAATAAAGAATGTAATCATAGACATTGCTCTTATGAACATACTGGGCCATGTGAATATACATCAAAAAAAGAATATGCAATGTTAATGAAAAAGAATAAAAAAATAGTAAAAAGTATCAAACATAAAAAATAAGGCATAAACCCTTATAAATACTAGCAAAAATCAAGTTTATATAGGTGCAATATAATATTATGGTTATCTTGCACCGAATAATAGAGAAAAGAGGCGAACTTATAATGAAAATCAAAGATATTAAATTTGGCGATATAGTCACATATAGAAGTGGAAGAGTAAACAATGTTAATAATCCAGAAAATTATCATTATTATTTCAATAATAATTTTGTGAATATATCTAAAGGAATTAATTTTGATATTATGAGAATACAAAGATATGTAAAAATATTTGGATTTTATAAATTAAAAACTATTTATAGGAGGTATAAATAAAAAATGGATAGCAAAAAGATCTTTAAATCAAGGTCAAATGGTAAAACTATAACTAATTTTGAAATAACTAGAGATAGTATTTTAGAGATAGCTAGGAATAGATTTGAATTAGAAACAATAGATATAGAATGCTTTTTAGATAAATTATCAGAAGAAACATTAGAAATTATTTTAAAAGATATAACAAAAGGGAAAATGTTAAAGAAGAGGTGATATAAGTGAATAATAGAGAAGATGCAAGAGATTATTTTAAAAAATGTAATTTATCTTATAGTGATATAGATATGAATGACATATATGAGTTAATAAGGATATGTAATAAACTTATATTTGAAGATAACATTTTAATTATGATGAATGAACCGAAATTTAAAGGCAAAGGTAAGAATATTATACTAGATAAGAATAACAAAATTATTTATGCAGGATTAAAAGTAAAAGGCAATTATTTTTCTGATAGAGAGGCAATTACTTTTAATGATGATGGTTTTATAGGTTTCTGTGGTTGGGCAGATGATAAGAGAACAAAAATATTTACAGATGGATTCATCGAGTGGTGCAATACTTTAAAAAGTAGAAAGGAGCAGGTAGCATGATGCCTAAGTGTACCCTTGGACCTGCTACGATATATATAAAAGATAATGAATCGGGGGAAATGTTAGAGTTAGGCAATATTGTAAAACTGGAATTAGAAGAAATTCAAACTGAACATGAAACTTTTAATTCAGGTATTGGTTATATTAGTCACCCTCCAGAAGTATCAGTATCCTATAATTTAAAAAAGCTTTCAAAGAAAAAGTTCATTAAATTATTAATGGCAAGAAAAATTCAAAGAAATGCTGCTAATGAACTTGCTAAATA
>CAYOCA010000026.1:0-11953 GCA_964402345.1 uncultured Muribaculaceae bacterium
AAGTTATTTTAGTTGGAGGATCAACAAGAATTCCTTATATTCAAGAATTAGTTAAGAAAGAATTAGGTCAAGAACCAAATAAAGGTGTTAACCCAGATGAAGTTGTTGCTATGGGTGCTGCTATTCAAGGTGGAGTTTTAACTGGTGAAGTAGAAGATATCGTTTTACTTGATGTTACTCCATTATCTTTAGGACTAGAAACTTTAGGAAACGTGATGACGGTTTTAATTCCGAGAAATACCACAATTCCAACTTCTAAATCTCAAGTATTCTCAACCGCGGCCGACAATCAACCAGCTGTAGATATTCATGTCTTACAAGGTGAAAGACCAATGGCTTATGACAATAAGACTCTTGGCAACTTTCAATTAACTAATATTCCACCAGCTCCTCGTGGGGTGCCTCAAATTGAAGTTAAATTTGATATTGATGCTAATGGTATTGTAAATGTAAAAGCTAAAGATTTAGGAACAAATAAAGAACAATCTATTACTATTACTGCAACTAATACTTTATCAGATGAAGAAATTGATAGAATGATGAAAGAAGCAGAGGCTAACAAAGAAAAAGATGCTAAAGTAAAAGAATTAGCGGATGCTAAAAATGATGCTGAACAAGTTATCTTCATGACTGAAAAAGCAATTAAGGATTTAGGAGATAAAGTCAGTGAATCTGATAAAAAAGATGCTGAAGAATTAATGGATAAAGTTCGTAAAGCAATTGAAAAAGAGGATGTTTCAGAAATTAATTCAACAAAAGATAAATTACTAGAGAAAGCTAATGCTTTTGCTTCTAAAGTTTATGAAGAAGCAGCAAAAGCAAATCAAGGTAATGCTACGGAAGATAATACTACAAATGAATCTTCTGATAAAAAAGATGATAATGTCGTAGATGCTGATTTTGAAGAAAAATAATGATAGAGAGTGAAAAGTTCTAGGTAACTAGGACTTCTCTTTATATAAAGGATAGTATTTAAGTAAGAAATGAATGTTCAAATTTAGTAAAAATTATTTTAAACATATAAAGAATATTTTTAAAACCTATGTAATATAAATTAATTATTAAAGTATGAAATTAAAAGAATACCAAAAAGAAGTCGTGCCAAAAATCCGTAAATTTTACTAAAAAGTGGTGCCAAAAATCCGTATAATCATTGAAAATGTTTTATTAATGTGTTACTATTGTTTTGAGGTGAATCGTGATGAAGAGAAAATTTACTGAAAAGTTAGAAAATTGGATGGAAAAAAATATTGATAAACCACTTATGGTGGTAGGAGCAAGACAAATTGGAAAAACTTATGTGATTAACGAATTTTGTGAAAAGAATTTTGATGACTACGTTTATGTAAATTTAGAAAAGCAAAACGATATTAAAAATATTTTTGAACAAACAATAAACCCAAGTGAAATTATGGAACTTATACAATTACATTTGAATAGAAAGATTGATGTAAATAAAACAATATTATTTTTTGATGAATGTCAAGTATCCGAAAAATTTATTATGTCCCTAAAGTATTTTTGTGAAGATAAACTTCCTTATAAAATAGTCTGTGCTGGTAGTTTATTAGGTGTAAAAATAAATCGCTTTTCTTCTTCTTTTCCTGTTGGTAAAGTTAGAATTGAATATATGTATCCAATGGATTTTCTTGAATTTTTATGGGCACTAGAGGAAGATGAGTTGGTGAATGAAATAAACAAATGCTTTTTTGAAATGAAATCTATGGATGATTATCTTCATCAAAAAGCAATAAAACTTTATAAAGAGTATTTATGTGTAGGTGGTATGCCAGAAGCAGTAAATGATTTTATTAGAGTAAAAGGAAATATTATGGATTTTGACGATTCTATTAGTAGAAATATCATTGATATGTATTTAGCGGATATGAATAAATATACGAATTATAATCATGAGAGTATTAAAATAGAAATGGTTTATAAAAGTGTTCCTAGAAGTCTTGCAAAAGAAAATAAAAAATTTAAGTATTCTGACATAGAAAAGGGATCTGATAAAAGAAAGTTTCAAAGTTCTATTGATTGGCTGGTTTCTAGCAATATGGTGTATCAATGTTTTGGTATTTCAAAAGTAGAAATACCACTAAATGTTTATAAAGATGATAATGCTTTTAAATTATATTTAAGTGATGTGGGACTTCTTACTAAAATGAGTGGGTTAAGATATGAAGATATTATTTTGAATGCTCCATTTATGTATAGAGGTGTATTAACTGAAAACTTTGTCGCGGAAAATTTGGTTTCTAGTAATGTAGAGTTGTACTATTGGTCCTCTGGAAATAAAGCAGAAATAGATTTTTTATTATATAATAAAGATGGCATTATTCCAATAGAAGTGAAATCCAGTGAGAACAATCAGTCTAAAAGTTTAAAATACTATATGGAAAAAAATAAACCTAAATATGGAATTAGATTAAGCACTAAAAATTTTGGATATGAAAATAATATTAAATCAATTCCTTTATATGCTATATTTTGTTTAGAAAATTTATAATAGAAAGAGATGTGTATTATGGAAAAACGTGATTATTATGAAGTCTTAGGAGTTAGTAAGACTGCTACCGATGCCGAGATTAAATCAGCCTTTCGTAAACTTGCTAAAAAATATCATCCAGATGTTTCAACCGAAGAAAATGCAGCTGAAAAATTTAAAGAATGCCAAGAAGCATATGCCGTATTATCTGACCCTCAAAAAAGAAAACAATATGACCAGTTTGGTCATGCTGCTTTCTCTGGCGGACCTGGAGGGGCAGGTGGATTTAGTAATTTTGATTTTGGTGATATGTCGGATATCTTCGAAGATTTATTTGGTGGCTTAGGTGGCTTTGGAGGTTTTTCGGGATTTTCATCAAGTAATTCTAGAAGAAGTTCTAATGGACCCAGAAAAGGAAATGATGTTTTATATCGGATGACTATTGACTTTGAAGAAGCTATTCATGGTTGTAAAAAAGATTTAAAGTTAGATGTAGTCGAAAATTGTCCTGAATGTAATGGAAAAGGTGGTTTTAATTCTAAAACTTGTGCAACCTGCCGAGGATCTGGTACTGTTACTTCAGAGCAAAGAACGATGTTTGGAAGTTTCTTAACGAAAACCACTTGTCCAAATTGTAATGGAACAGGAACTACTTTTGAAAAGAAGTGTAGTACTTGTCATGGAACAGGAAATATTAAGAAAAATAAAACTATTACTATTACTGTCCCAGCTGGTGTAGATACTGATAATCGACTTCGTGTTGCTGGAAAAGGTGAATCAGGAACTAACGGAGGAAATCCAGGGGATTTATATGTCGAGTTTACAGTTAGAGATCATGATTTCTATGAAAGAGATGAAGATGATATTTATATTGAATTACCTTTAACGATAACAGAGGCTATTCTTGGTTGTAAAAAGGAAGTACCAACTCCTTATGGAAAAGTTACAATGTCAATTCCAGCTGGAACACAATCTGGAGATAAATTAAGATTAAAAGGAAAAGGTGTTGAAAATGTCTCTACTAAAAGAAAAGGGGATATGTATGTTATTGCTAATGTGGTAATACCAGAAAAATTAAGTCGGGATCAAAAGAAATTATTTGAACAATTAAGTAAAACTACTTTAGACAATAGTCCAGAATTTAGAAAATATTACAAATTTTTAGAAAAGTAAAAGGAAATTTTCCCTAAATAGTAGGAAGAGTTTCCTTTTGTTAATTATAAATTAATTAATTTGTATCTTGAAATAAAATAGAGTATACTTTAAATAAGTAAAGAGGAGTTATTGATATGAATTTAGAAACTTTATTTCTTGATGAGGATATCGAAGAAATTTATAATGATACAATTGTTTATTCTATTTTAAAATATCATTCTTTATCAAAAGAATGGCAAGATTTTTTTCGATTAAGATATGACCATGCTTTAGAATGTTTAAAAAAAAGGAAGATAGAAAGTGTAAAAATAGAAAAAAATATGGAAGATGATGTCAGAAGAAGATTAGAAATTTATCAACGACTTTATAATATCATATTAGAACAGAATAAAAGTATTATAGGATCTTCTGCTCCTTCTATAGAAAATTTAGTAATAAAAACGATTAGTCAAAAAACAAGTGAAATAGAGAAAATATCTTTTTTATTTGATTTTGTTGAATCATATATTACTTATTCAGAAGATTATTATCACTATTGTTTGAAAGTACCTCCAATTGATAATTTTGGCTTTGATTTCAAATATAATTTACCTGTTGATTCATCTATTTCAGGAATGTTTGTAATTGGACAGGGAATATGTGATGATATTTCTAATTTTATGATTTATTTAGGAAAAAGGTTAGATTTAGATATTGATAAGGTTTTTGCTGACTATCAAGGTGATAATCATTGCTTTAATTCTATTATGTTGAGTGACGGTAATACTTATTTGATAGATGTAACAAGAGCGATTAGGGGAGATAAGAATAAAAAGGAATGTTTTTTAGTAAGTCAAAAAGACTTAAATAAGAATGGAAAATATATTTTTCAAAATCAAATTCAAACTACAACTTATTCCAGGCAAATTCCTGACTTTTCAGAAGAAGCGTCAGAATTAATTGATAAAATTAATAGATTAAAACCTTATGTATTTCAATTAAGTAATGGTGAAGGTAAAATTTATCATCGATAAGGATGAATTATTTAGAAGAAAAAGAAAGTGGGTTTTCATAATGCAAAGATATTTTGTCAAAGATAAAAAAGATAACTATTTAATACTAGAAGATAGTGACATACATCATATTAAGAATGTTATGCGTAACCAAGTGGGTGATAAGATTGAATGTGTTTATAAAGAAATTGTTTATCTTTGTGAAATTGAAAATCCTAATAGTCCAATGGTCAAAATAATTGAATCTCAAGAGGAAAAATGTGAATTAAATTGTGATGTAACCATCGCGATTGCTTTAGTTAAAGAACAAAAAATGGATTTAATCTTACAAAAATTAACGGAGTTAGGGGTAAATCATATTATTCCAGTTAAAATGGAAAGAAGTATTATTAAACTTGATAATTTTAAATTTAATCAAAAGAAAGAACGTTGGCAAAAAATTTGTAAAGAAGCATCCGAACAATCAAAGAGAAACAAAATTCCTGAAATCATGGATTTAGTTTCTATTGATGACTTAAAGCAATTATCTTTTGATCAAAAATTTGTTTGTAGTACACAAAATCAAGAAAATTTAGTTAACAACTATTTACAAGATAAAATGAATTATGCTACAATGATTTTTGTAATAGGTCCTGAAGGTGGTATTTCTTCTGGTGAAGAAGAAAAATTAAAGTCTTTTGGATATATACCAATTTCTTTAGGAAGTAGAATCATGCGTGTAGAGACTGCAGCGATTTATATTGCGAGCATTATTAATTTTTGTAATATGAGGTGAAGAGGTTTATGGAGCTTATTTTTTCTCAAATTCAATCAACAGAAGTCTTTTTTATTTTGGTAATTGTAATACTTTTTTTTCTTTGTCTTGTTTTATTAGAAAGAATAAAAGTATTAAAAAGACGAATTCATAATTTAGAATTAGAAAATAAAAATATTTTAGAAAGAAAAGTAATAAAAAATGATTATGAGGATTTAATTCCAATTCAAAACATTTCTACGGTAAAAAAAGAAAATATTTCTTCAAAAGGAAAGGATAATTGTGAAAAAATACCTAATGTTAAGCAAAAATTAGAATATGTATCACAAGATCAAAAAGGAATAGGAATAAAAGATAATACTTATCCAAAAGATACTACTCCTTCTAATAAAATACCTTTAAAAAAATTGACTTCAAAAGAACAAGTTTTAAAACGAGAAAAAGAATCTAATGATGTTAAAGCATATCAAAAAAATATTTTACAAAATAAAAATCGTATTACTTCACCTGTTTCTATCTCTCAAAAAGAATCTTTTGATATTGATAAACTTAGTTTTGATCTAAATGAATTTATTAAAAGAAGTGAAAGAGTTGTTCCTAAAATAGAAGAGTCACCAAAATCAAAAGATTATTTAAAAGCAATATCAGATCAACTCGCGAATGAGTTAAAACCTCAAACAATTGAATTAACAGATTATGAAAAAGAGCAAGAAGAACATGCGATTATTAGTTATCAGGAATTGTTACAAGTAAAAGATAAACTTACAATGATGGATGATGATGAAGAAGATGTTGATTTTATTGAAGAATTAAAAAATTTTAGAGATAGCTTAAATTAGAATTAGAATTTCATAAACTAGTTCTTTTTTTCATATAATTTAGTATGAATCCAAATAATAACTCCAATACCAATCAAAATAGTAGTATCAATTCCACAAACCGTGAATCAGCTAAATTGATTACTTTAACCGCTTTTTTAATTGGCTACCTTTTAATTGATAACTTAAATAGTAATGAGCAAAGTGCTTTAGGAAATTTTTTTATGTTAATAGGTCAAACTTTATGTACCAGTGGTAGTGAAAACTTTAAAAAAGACTGGGCTATTTATTCTAATCCAACTAATACTCCATCTGATGGCTCGAATAACTATGCTTCAGCAAATTATAATACTAATAAATCTATGACAAGGGAAGAAACCATCGATATGTTACATCGAGCAAGAAATGTTTTTAATCAAGAAATTGATAAATTAAAGTAAAATTATGTTTTTAAAAATATTTTATTCTTAAAAGAATACTTTCTATTATTTATAGGGAAGATGAGATCAACATAAATTTTATAAATTATTTCTCTTTACAATTTTTTTCTTTCCATTTATAATATAGTAGCACTTCAAAGAAGGAGGAAAAGTTTAAAAATGACATTAAATGAAGAATTTAATTTAAAAAATAGTATAACTTCTTATCAGATAATTCTAACTACTGAAGAAGATAAAGAAATACTTACCTGGATATTACCTAATATTGTTAACTATATCATCATAACAATTCCTAATTTTAAAACTCCAGAGGAAATGATACAATATTTTCGTAAAATATCTATTGACTCTGATAATGAAACTAAGAATCAATTATTAATTACTAAAAATCAAGAGTATATTATTTTTGCTAATTTTTTAGGAATAGACACTTGTTTTGTAAATAATGGATTAAATGACGCAGTGAGTTATAAAACTACTTATGAAGTTAGAAATTCAAAAAGAGTTAAAAAGTTAAATATTAAGTAATAATTGATTTTATTTTAGACTTAATTTTGTATTAAAAGGGAAGATAAAAGTATTTTACATATCTTCTCTTTTTTGATATAATGTTTGACAGAAAGAAGTGGTGGTATGAAAGTGAAATATCAATTATTACATCAAGATGGACAGGCTAGATATGGAACACTTACGACAAATTATGGAACTTTTGAAACCCCAATGTTTATGCCGGTTGGAACCCAAGCAACAGTAAAAACATTAGATCCAAAAGAATTAAAAGAAGCATCATCTGCTGTAATTTTATCTAATACTTATCATCTATGGCTTCGACCAGGAGAAGATATTGTAAATAAGGCTGGAGGACTTCATCAATTTATGAATTATGATGGACCTATTTTAACTGACTCAGGTGGCTTTCAAGTATTTTCTTTAGCGCGACCTAAAGATATAACCGAAGAAGGAGTGATGTTTAAAAGTCACTTAAATGGTGAAAAATTATTTTTAACACCAGAAAAATCAATAGAAATACAAAATAAATTAGACAGTGATATCGCGATGAGTTTCGATGAATGTATTCCCTATCCTTCGACATACGAATATGCTAAACATAGTACGGAAAGGACACTTCGTTGGGCAGAACGCGGTAAAAAAGTTCATTCCAATGAGAAACAAAGTTTATTTGGAATTGTTCAAGGTGGAGAATATCAAGACTTGCGCGAGTGGAGTGCGAAAGAGACGGCAAAATTAAACTTTGATGGATATTCCATTGGAGGAACTTCTGTTGGAGAAGATAAAGTTACAATGTATAAAATGATCGATGATGGAATTCGCTATTTACCAAGTGATAAACCGAGATATTTGATGGGGGTAGGAGAACCTATTGATATTTTAGAAGGTGTAGAACGGGGAATTGATATGTTTGATTGTGTCCTTCCTACAAGATTAGCAAGACATGGTCATGCTTTTACACTAGATGGTAAAATCAATATTAAGAATGCTAAATATAAAGAAGATTTTAGTCCCATTGATAGTGAATGTGATTGCTATTGTTGTAAACATTATACCAAGGCATATATTAGACATCTAATTGTTGCTAATGAAACATTAGGGCAAAGATTGTTATCCATTCATAATATAAGATTTTTAATTCACTTAACGGAAGAAATTCGTGAAAGTATTAAAATAAACCAGTTTGCTGAATATAAACAAACATTTACTGAAAGATACCGGGGACAAAAAAATATGTCAAATCAAAACAACTAAATTAATATAAATTGCTATATTACATTAAATATAGTATAATAATATTGTAAGTTGGAGGGAAATAAAAATGAAAAAATTTTTAGAAAAAATAAAAAAATTAATCGGAAGGCATAAACTATTATTTGCAATTTGTTTACTTGCTTTTATGATTATTCTTATCATGTTATACATATTTTTTAGTCTGTTTGCAGGTGGAACAAATAAGTATGGAAATCGTTTAGAAGGTATTGAAGATGTCGTCATTAGCGATAGTACGAAAGAAGAAGTTGTTTCATTTTTAGAAGCAAAAGATGAGGTATCAAGTGCAAGTGTACGAATTCAAGGAAAAATTATTTATATTCACATTGAATATCTTCGCGATATCAGTTTAGATAGAGCAAAAGAAATTGCCAATGAGACAATAGAAAAGTTTGATGAAGATGAATTAGCGTTTTATGATATAGGGTATTCTTTAACTCAAATTCAAACTGAAGGTGAAGAAGATATTGGTTTTGTGGTAACTGGTTCAAAAAATTCTCAGCTAGATAATATTAGTTGGATTAAAAGTTAGGTGAGGAATCATGAAAAATAAAAAGAAATATACGATTATTACAGTGATTGTAATCGCGATTATCTTATTAACAGGATTTATCGTATTCTTTTTAAATTATAGTTCGAGTGATAGTAGTTTAACTATTTTAGAAAAAAAGTGGGTTAATGACTATGCAAATAAAGTTGTCGATGTACAAGTATTTAATGATGTACCTATTTATGGATACAATGGTTCTGGTGTGGTATTTGACTTTTTAGATTATTTTACTGAAAAATACGCGATTAATTTTAATAAAATATCTTATTACTCACAAGAAAAAACTGAAACAGGAGACATTTCTTTTTTAATATTGAATAGTAATGAAAAAGTAGGTGATCAAGATATTTTATTATATGAAGATAATTATGTAGTACTTGGTATGGATACCAATGATCATATTTCTTTAGAAGATATTACAAAAATTGGTGTTCTAACAGCAGAAAGTGATATTATGAAAAATTATTTTGGACAGGATGTGGAATGTGTCGAATATGAAGATAACGAGAAATTGATAGAGGGTATTAAAAATAAAGAAGTAGAATATATTATCATTCCTAACGTAGGATACATGGATGATATTTTAGCAAATAAATTAAATATTGTCTATCATGTTATGGATTTAAAAAAGAAATATGTTTTAAGAGTTCAAGATGAAACGATTTATAGTATCATGAAAAAAAGTTATCTAACATATTTACAAAATGATTATTTGGATGATTATAGTCAAGATTTCTTAAATGTCTTTTTTAGTAGTACAGATACTGCCGATATTTCTAGGAAAAATTATAATGCTAAAACTTATAAATACGGCTACGTTATAAATATGCCATATGAAAATGAAGTTCAAGATCAATTTGTTGGTACTATTTCTAATTATTTAAAAGATTTTGAAAAACAAGTTGATGTAGAAATTGAAGTAGTTCGCTACGAAAATATTGATGATTTGAAAAGTGCTTTAGTAAGTGGCGATATAGATTTTGCTTTAGGAAATTTTGACTATTCTAATATCAATATGAAATATGTTACAACAAGTACAGTTACAGATATAGAATATCTTGTTTTAAGTAAAGATGATTTCGCGATTAATTCTATTAATGGATTAGTCAGTTATAATGTATCTGTAGTAAGTGGTAGTAAATTGTATCAATTGTGTAAAGAAAATGGAATAGAAACACAAATTTTTTCTGATACTGATGAACTTTTAAGAAATATAGATGATAATAGTATTGTTTTATTAGATAAAGAAACATTTATATATTACCAGAATAGTAAGTTAAAGAATTATAAAATTATTTATGAAGGTGTTATCAATAATGGATATAAATTTATCTTAAATTCTAGTAATGATGCCTTTAATTCTTTATTTCAGTACTATGTTAGTACGATTGATTATAGTATGGTTAGGTATTTATATCGCACTTCTGTTTCTTTAGAAAAAGATTATACAACTATGAAGGTAATTGCATTTATTACTGCTTTGATCTTGTTTTTAGTCGCTACGGTAATATTAATGAATCGAAATAAAGTTACTAATTCAACGATTAGTAAAGAAGATGTTTTAAAATATGTGGATCCAATGACTTCTTTAAAAAATAGAAATTACTTAAATGTTCATATTTATAAATGGGATGAGAATGTAATTTTTCCTCAAAGTGTGATTGTGTTAGATATAAATAATGTCAAAGAAATTAATGATAAATTTGGTCGAGAAACCGGAGATGAAGTAATTAAGCGAGTTGCTGGTGTACTAATTAATAACCAATTAGAGAACACTGATATTATCAGAAGTGGGGGAGATGAATTCTTAATTTACATGGTTGGCTTTGAAGAAAAACAGGTTATTGAGTACACTAAGAAATTATTAAAATTAATGAAAGATATTCCTAATTCTTTAGGAATAGAAATAGGTTATAGTATGATTTTAGATGAAGTAAAAACAGTTGATGACGCGATTAATGAAGCAATTATTATGATGATGAAAAACAAAGAAAAAAGAAAATAGAAAAGGGATCAATGATGAAAAGATGAGAAAGATTAATTATTATGTAAAGAAAGTTTTTCAAAGGTTTAATCAATTAGAAATGAGAGTATTACCAGGTAATATTGCTTTTTTCTTCGTTTTAGCTTTTATTCCCTTAATCACTATTGTTGCTATTATTGCTTCTAAATTTTCGATTTCTATAGATACCATTATTCAATTTATACAAGGAATTATGCCTGAGGAGGTAAGTTATATTATCGTCGATGCTATATCAGGAAAAGGCTTTGATACTAGTGTTGGTACTTTTAACATTATTGCATTATTTTCTGCATCAAATGGTACTTATGCTATTATTAATGCCTCTAATACGATGTATCATGTTGATCATAGTGATGTTTTAAGTGATCGAATTAAGTCTGTTGTAATGTTATTTATTCTTTTGTTTTTGCTGGTCTTTTTATTAATTGTTCCCTTATTTGGTGAAAAAATTTTATCTTTATTTGGAGATGGTAGTTTAGTAAATCAGTTAAGGATAATTTATAAAATTCTAAAATGGCCTTCTACAATCTTTTTAATATATTTTAATTTAAAATTAATTTATACAATTGCTCCTAGTGTAACAATAAAAAGTAGTAGTACAACATACGGTGCATTATTTACAACCTTTATTTGGACTTTAGCAACAGCGATATTTAGTTATTATTTAAAGTATTTTGCTAATTACAATTTGATTTATGGTAATTTATCTAGTATCATTATTTTAATGATGTGGATTTATATTATTAGTTATGTGTTTGTGATGGGGATTGCAATTAATGTAACACATTTAAATGAGATTTAGATATATAAGAAGGACAAGAGCGTTTGTCTTTTTTTAAAATACTTATTATTATTTTTCTAGGTGTATAGAGAAACCCCATCCACATAAAAAACACACTTGTACATTGACATATTCAGTGTACGTGTGTATTTTATAAAATTACCTTTTTT
>CAYOCA010000027.1:0-11561 GCA_964402345.1 uncultured Muribaculaceae bacterium
GCTCAATTGACAAAAGTTTATGGAAAAGAAGATGCTGAAACAATTAAGGGAAATTGTAATATTTTGTATTTAATTAGTAGTGAATTACAAGCTTTAGAGGAATTAAGCAAAATGTGTGGGGAAGTAAAATCAAAAGAAAAGGAGAAAACTTCTTCCACTCCACTTGTCACTGTTAGTGATTTACAAAGAATGTCCTTAGGGGAAGTTATTTGGCTTCGACTTCGGATGATGCCCTTTAAGACGAAACTTTCTTATGATTATCAAATGAATCTCTCTGGTGCATGGGGAAAAAATTATGAAAAAGCAGGTTATAAAGTTCGTGAGAAAAGAACTGTTCAATTATTTGATATTCGTGAATTTGTAAAAGCAAAGAAAAAAGAGAAAATGGAACAAATGATGGGAGCAAGTGGTATGAATCCTTCGGGTGGAACTAATCCATTTGGCGGAATGAATGGGATGGGTTCATCATCTTTTGGAGGTATGGGTATTCCATTTGGTGGACTGTCTGGATCTAGCAATCCATTTGGTGGAATGTCTGGAATGGAAAGTTCCCCAATGTCTGGTGGTTTAAATGATCTTTTGAATGCTGATTCTAATAAAGACTCTAATAATGATACCTTTAACGTTGATGATTTAGTGAAAAAAATTGATGCTAAAATTGCTGAGTTAGAAGAAGAAGAAAGAAGAGAAAAGGAAGAAGCAAAGAATCAAGATAAAAAAGTTATTGATGCTGAAATTGATAACAAAAAGGATAGTTCTTTGTATGAAGATGGAACTTATAGCGATGATTTCTTTAATGACTTTTTTAGTGATGATTAACTATTGGATTAATGTTCTGAATACTATTTTATTTAGTAAAACATACAGTTATTTAGTTTTATGCACTTACTTTTTACCCTCTATTTTAATATATTACAATAGAGGTGGTGAGGAGTGTGGCGTATTAGTGTAGCAGAATTACTTTCTTTAAATTCAATTAATATTATTGATGTTCGAGAGTTTTATTATTATAGTTTGGGACATATTCGTGGGGCGATTAGTATTCCTTATTATAATTTATTAAATAATTATAGTCATTATCTAAATAAGTATACTAAATATTATTTATATTGTGAAACTGGAGAACAAAGTTCTGAAATTGTCGATAGATTAAATCGTTTTGGATATGATACTGTAAGTATAGATGGGGGATATCGGGAATATCTTAGAGTTGTAGGAACTTAAGACAGAGGAGTTTATCCTTTGTCTTTTTGTTGACTGTTAGTAACTTCTGTGTTACTATTATTGTACGAGGAGGGATTATATGCTTGATATTATTTTAGATACCATTATAGATGGAATAAAAATATTACCTTTTTTGTGGATTGCTTTCCTCCTTATCGAGTTAGTAGAACATAAATATAGCAAAAAAACTCAAAAAGTGATGCAAAAGGCTGATCGGTTTGGCCCATTTTTAGGAGGAATACTAGGTTGTTTTCCTCAATGTGGATTTTCAGTTATGGCAACAAATTTATATATTACAGGAATGATTACTCTTGGTACATTAATTTCAATTTATTTATCAACTAGTGATGAAATGTTACCAATCTTATTAGCACATGGTTGTAAAATGGCTCTTATTTTAAAAATATTAGGAATTAAAGTAGTAATTGGTATCATCAGCGGTTTTATTATTGATTTATTATGGAAAAGTGATTTTACTTTACATGCACATGATTTATGTCAAGAAGAACATTGTCATTGTGAGAATGGAATCTTTCTATCTAGTATAAAACATACTATTCATACCTTAATTTTTATTATGGGAGTTAGTTTAGTTTTAAATATTATAATGGGATATGGTGGAGAAGATTTCTTAAAAGATGTAATTGATAAAAATAGTTTGTTCGCTCCCTTTTTAACTAGTTTGATTGGATTAATTCCTAATTGTGCTGCCTCAGTTATAATTACAGAGTTATTCTTAAATGAGATAATTCCTTTCTCTTGTGTAATCGCGGGACTTCTTACAGGAAGTGGAGTCGCTATATTGGTTTTATTTCGAGCAAATAAAAATATGAAAGAAAATATAAAAATATTATTCATTGTTTATTTTATTGGGGTATTAAGTGGAATTTTATTAGAGTTATTATCTTATTTTTTTTAACTTTTCTTTATAAATTTTAGCAAGTAAGTAATTAAGGAGATGATAGAATTGAAAAAAAAATTAAATTATGATTTTTATAAAAAACAAGAAAAGAAATATAAAGAATATGTAGAATTTATTGCTAGTATTAGAATGATTGTTTTTATTGGTTTAATTGTAAGTTTTATTGGTAAATATTATTATTTGCCAAAGGTTTTAACGGGATTATTTATTTTCTTTTTAATTAGTTTTATCATTTTAGTAATCGTTCATGATTATTTTTATAAAAAGTATAATTACTATTCAAAATACGTTACTATTTTAGATACTTATTTAGCTAGAGATAATGGAACATGGAAAAATTTTTCAGATAATGGTCTTGATTTACTTTCTAATCAATCATCTTATTTAAAAGATTTAGATATTTTAGGAGATTGTTCCTTGTTTCAATATTTAACAATTTGTAAAACTATAGGTGGAAGAGAAAGACTTTTGAAAAAACTATCTAATCAAAAATTGACAAGTACAAAATTAAAATTAGATCAAGAAATGATAGAAGAGTTGGTTAATAAATGTAATTTTGTAGTTGATTTTCAAGTAGCACTTTCTTTTTATGAAAAAAAAGATATAAATTTATCTAAAGATTTTTCTTGTTTAGAAAAAGATATCAATTCTAGAACTATTGATTTATTTATTGGAATTATTTGTAGTTTATTATGTATTATCTTTTTAATATTAGGATTTTTTCACATTATTCGTTTTCAATACTTTTATGCTATGTTTCTTTTTAACTTTATTCTTTCTTTTTTATATTCTCTTATTTTTCAAAAAGAATTTGAAACAATCACTCATGCAATTCACAGTTTTAGTGGAATGCAAACAATTATGTCTAGAATAACTTGTGAAACATTTACTTCTAAAAAAATGAATGAAATTCAAAAAGATATTGAAGCTGGAAAAGAAAGTATCAGCAGATTAGGAAAAATTGATACCTTGAATAGTTTAAAAAATAATTTTTTATCTAATTTTATTTTAAATGGGTTTTTTTGTATAAATTTACTCTTATTACACCAATTTTGTATGTTATTATCTAATAATTTTACCAAAATAAAGAAAAGTATTGATGCTATAGAAGAATTAGAAGCAATGATAAGTTTAGCAAATTTAGGTATTGTAAAGAATGAAAAGTGTATGCCAGTTATGTGTGAAGAAGTAAAGATTTCTTTTGAAGCTATTAAGCATCCTTTATTAGAGGAAAAAGAATGTGTAGAAAACGATTTTTCAACATTAGCAGGTGTTCAAATTATAACAGGTTCTAATATGGGAGGTAAAACTTCTTTTTTAAGAACAGTTGGAATTAACATTATTTTAATGAATGCTGGAAGTTATGTTTGTGCCAAGTCATTTCAAGCTAGTTATTTTAAAATATTTACTTCGATGAGAATTGAGGATGATCTAGGAAAATGTATATCTACTTTTTATGGAGAATTACTTAGAATAAAAGAAGCAATTTCTTATATAGATAAAGGAAATATGTTAGTTTTAATTGATGAGATTTTTAAAGGAACAAATTATCAAGATAGAATGTATGGCGCTAAGGAAGTTATCAAAAGATTAAATACTAAAATGACAGTTACTTTTATTACTACTCATGATTTTGAATTATGTGATGAGGCTAATGTAATCAATTATCATGTAAAGGAATATTATGAAGGAAATCATATTTTCTTCGATTATAAAATTAGAAATGGAAAAAGTACAAGTACAAATGCAAAATATTTAATGAAAAAATTAGGAATTATTGAATAACAAAGAATTATTACATTTAAGTAATAAGGTGAAATAATTTTTAATGATATTGATTTTTGTTTAATATCTAAAACTAGAAATAGTTTTTTTTTTAACGTATAATTAAATTAACATGAAGTAAAAATAAAAACGATACTATCAAATATAAAAACTTTTCCTAACGATAGGTAAAAATTAATTTTACAAGAATTAAAATGAATTTATCTTTCTAAAATATGAGGTTTAATAAAGTATTATTAAGATAAAATTTTTTAGTTAAACAAGTAGATAACAAATTTTCAAGTTATTTTAAGAAGAAATATTTTTTTAATCTTTATATAAATTAAGTTACAAGTTAAAAAGATAAATAGGAATGATGTAGAATGACAAAACAAGTATTTTGGACAAAAGTAGTACTCAATGCTTTCATTGAAGAAGGAAACTTGAATGAACGACAACAATATATCATAACTACTAGAGCTAAAGGTTATTCAATCGCTAAACAAGCAGAAGAATTACATTTGAGTGTCGATCAAGTAAATAAAGAAATTGCTCAATTAAAGAAAATTTACGACGCTACTCAAATACATAGTAAAATATTATCTCCAAGATGTAAGAATAAAGCAGAATTAGTCAAAAAACAATAAATTATTATTACAGTTATGTAACATATTTTGTAATAAGATAAGAACAGAAAGAGTACATGTTTTATCAACAGGGCTATGATACAATAAAAAGGTAGTGAATAGAAGGAGGATTTTATTTTGAAAAAGAAGGTCAAGTGGTTTAATGATAGTAAGGGATTTGGGTTTATAGAATACAATACTAATGAGGACATTTTTGTCCATTATTCCGCTATTAAAGGGGAAGGTTACAAGACCTTATCAGAAGGACAAATGGTCAGTTTCGATTTAATCAATACCAACAAAGGGTATCAAGCACAAAATGTAGAGATTATAAGTAATTATGAGGAAGTAAAATAAATGTTACATTTTCAAAAAGAAACTAGTACAAGTGACTTAAATAAAGAAATAGAAGATGTAATAAAAAAGATTAGATATGTACCAATTGTAAAAATTTAAGTTCAAAGAATCTGTAATAAATGAACAAAAATTATGAATAAGTACAATGAATGATAGGATATTATAAGTATTGATATAATAAATTTGAAACACTAGAATGGTATTTTGTTATCATTCTTTTTTTTTATGATATAATGAATGAAAAAGAAATAAAATAATAACAACAAAATCTCAAATAGAATTTGATACGAAAGAATTAGAATTAATAAAGTCATTTGATGAGAAATTAACAACTAATTGTAATAAAATTATAAAGGAAATGGTATAACTTAATGATTGAAAATAAAAGTTATAAAATTGGTTTTGTTTGGATTTTTTATCAATATCGAAATGAATTAGAGGAAATAATTGCTCGAAATAATATTCATGATATTGAGGTAGTAGGTATATGATTATGACTGATATAGACGCAGTATCTTATAGAAAAATAAAAGATATTGATGTATCTATTATAGGAAGATACTTTGGTGGAAAAGGTCATAAAAATGCAATAAGTAATCCACAAAATAATGAACGTTTCCAAAATTTATTAAAAATATTAAGAAATGAGGAAATTAAATGAATAAATTTGAAGCGATAAAAAAAGCAAGTATTTGGGGAATGATAGGAAATATATTTTTACTTATTATAAAAGGGGCAATTGGATTTTCAACTAATAGTCAAGCAATGATTGCTGATGCTTTCAATAGTGCTGGCGATATTTTTTCTTCTATTATGACTTTTATTGGTAACAAAATCGCCTCAAAGCCAAGTGATGATGATCATAATCTAGGGCATGGAAAAGCAGAGTATATTTATTCTATGTTAATAAGTATAACGATGGGTCTAATGACAATAGAAGTACTTAAAAGTTCTATAAAATCTCTTTTTTATCAAACAAAATATATTTTCTCTATTTGGTTAGTAATTGTTTGCTTCATTACTATAGCTATAAAATTAGGATTATATATTTATACTCATGCTTTATATAAAAAATATAACAATCTTTTAATTAAAGCAAGTTCTAAAGATCATCGTAATGATTGCTTAATCACTTTTTTAAATCTAGTTGCTTGTTTACTTAGTTTAAAAGGTATTTATTTTATAGATGGAATAGTTGGAATGATTATTTCTCTTTGGATTTTATTAACAGCATTTAAAATATTTATGGAAAGTTATGGTGTTTTAATGGATAAATCATTAGATAATACAACTAAAGAAAAAGTCTATGACATCATAAGGAGTCATCCTGAAATTTATAAAATAATTCATTTTAATTCTACACCAATAGGATACCAATATCAAATCTCTTTTACTATCTATGTAGATGGGAATCTTTCAACATTCAAAAGTCATGAAATCGCGAATAATCTCGAAAAGGAAATCGATAAAAAAATACCAGAAATTTATTTAACTGTAATTCATGTTAATCCAATGGAGTTAAAGTCAAAGAAAAATAAAAATCATTTTCAAATTAAAAATAAAAAAAGAAAAAATTAAAGAAGGTGTTAAAACAATGATAAAAAAATTAATTAAATACTTAATTATATTTTTAATTGGCATTTTTTTGATTCTAGGTGGAATAAATCTTATTGTAATATTAACAACTAAAGATAAGATTATTACCTTTGAAGATGCGACTAAGTTAAAGAATATTGATTGTATCTTAATATTAGGTGCTGGTATCCGCGGGAATTACCCAAGTCCAATGCTAGAAGATAGATTATTACAAGGAATTAATTTATATGAACAGAATGTTTCTCCTAAAATATTAGTTAGTGGCGATCACATGAGTAAAGATTATGATGAAGTAAATGTCATGAAAGATTATTTAGTTGGAAATCTTGTTCCATCTCAAGATGTTTTTATGGATCATGCTGGAATATCCACTTATGATAGCATTTATCGTGTAAAAAAAATATTTCAAGCCAAGAATATTGTTATTGTTACGCAACAATATCATTTATATAGAGCCCTTTATATTGCTAAAAAACTAAATGTAACTGCTTATGGTGTTTCTTCTAACCAAAGAAAATATACTAATCAAAAGATAAGAGAGTTACGTGAAATATTAGCCCGTTTCAAAGATTTTTTCAAATGTACTTTAAAACCTACTTCGACTTATTTAGGTAATACTATCTCTTTAGAGGGAAATGGTGATTTTACCAATGATAAATAATATTAACTAATTTGAAATTATAAGCAAAATGGATATTTTTGTGATAAAATCTTAATTCGTGGGAGATGTACTTTATGGAAAATAACCAAATAACAATAACGAAACAATATGATTATAAAGATAAGTATTTATGTATCCAATTCTTAGGACATAGCAACAATGATTTAGATATCGAACAAGAAGAAAAAAAGTTAGGAGGAATTTTAGATAACTTATTTGATACAGAAGTGATTTTTTCTTTTAGTGAAGTTATCAAAAAAATAAAAATAATTTTTAGAAGTTTTAAGGAAGATGAGTTACTTGTGGCGATGATTCATAATAATAATTTATACAAAAGAACAATAAGATATTTAAGTAATGAGATAGTATTATATCATTCAAAACAACCAATAATCATCGATGGAAAAGAAAAGCATTACGAATTTAGTTTTAAGAAAAGGGAAGGACTAAAGTTTTCTTCCCCAAATGAAAACTGCAAAGGATTAGATGAAACAAACTATATTACTAAAGAATTACAATTATTAAAAAAATTACAATGTATGGAAACAAAAAAATTAGATGATATAGATAAAATAATCTGTACAATTTATCGCTTGTTTTATCAAAAAAATCCAGACTTTAGTATTGTCGAAGATAGAATAAGGGCTATATCTATGTTAGTTTTTTTGATAAATTTTAATATTTCTTTAAGTAGTATGTCTAAAGATTATAGTTTTAATTTAACTCAAAATAAGAAAATGATAACATCTTTAGATTTAATGTTAGATTTAATGAAATTAGCTCCATTTGGAGAAATACCTATAGAAATAGGTTCTGTAGAATTATCTGATTATTGCAAAACTCGGGTTGAAATAGTTGGTCGAGAAATAAGAGAGCAAATGAATAAACAACCCAATCCAACCCAGTGGTTTGTTGATTTAGTGAAAATAAATTATATCAAAAAATATTATCTTTTTTCAAAAAGTAGTGTAGAAGAAATAGCAGAATATGGTAATTGTCAACAAGATACAGTAATGAACGATTTAAAATTAGTAAAAACAATTGATAAGAAATTAAAAAATCAATATAATTTTTAATCTTCAAATAAATGATCAAAAAGATAAGGAATTTGTAAACATAAAGTATAATTGTGTTTACATTTTTTATCATATTAAGCTATAATGATTATGGTGATAATATGAAAGATAATTCCCAAATAATGATGAATATAACCAATATGGATGATATAAAAAAATTAAAAGAAACTCCTTCAATTAAATACTTAAATATTGATATTATGAATCCCAATTTAGAAGTAATTTACTATCTAATCGATCATGGTGAAAATTATTCTTATTCGGAAAAGATAGAGGAACAAAACGGATATATCTACGTCTCACATGAGATTTTTAAGCAATCAGAGTTATTTATATTAGATATTATTAATAGTATTCCAGTTAATTTAGATGAATTAGAAATAGCGAGGTATCTTTATATTACAATTGGAAAAAATTTAGGATATGATATTAATGTTTTACCAGATAAAAACGAAACTTTCCATCTTTCTATTATTAATACAATTCATAATATCTGGGGAAGTCTTTCTCAAGCTAAAGGAACCAATCATTCTTTTTGCAAACTCTATTTATATTTATGCCGAATTATGAATGTAGATTGTAAATTAATAACAACAAGTAAACAAGGTTATTTAAAAAATATCTTAACAATAAAAAGTAGAAATCTTATTGTCGATATTACCCAAGATATTCCTTTCATTCAAGCATCTTTTAAAACAAGGAACTTTATTGGATATAATGATAATTTAGAACTTGATAAAAAAATCGCCTATATAAAAGAGGATTACAGTGAAAATAAACTAGAAGATACTTTACGAAATTTAGATTATAGCAATAAGGATTTTTTTAAAACTATTTTATTAAATAGTCAAAAAATCATTAATGCTTCCTCATTAAAACCTATTGAATTAGGAATTATTTATGATATAATATTTACGAAATATTGTCCTAACGAAGATATATCAATTAATAATCTTTATATTAATACATTTTCTAATAATAAAGAACATTTCATTTTAATTTACTATGATTCTAAATATTATAGTTATAATTATACAAGAAATAGTTTTGTTGAAATTTCTTATGAAGAAATTACCAAGAATATTGAAAATAATAAAATAGGAGTTTACTTAAACGAAAAAATTCCTTTTATCACACAAAAAGAAAAAGTTATGTCATAGTTTTTTTACTTTTAGGAGGTAGTTATGGATATAAGTAACTTAAACGAGAAACAACAAAAAGCCGTAATTCATAAAGATGGACCAATGCTTGTATTAGCAGGTGCAGGTTCTGGGAAAACGAAAGTATTAACCAGCAGAATTGCTTATTTAATAGAAGAAGGAATATCTCCAGCAAATATTTTAGCTATTACTTTTACGAATAAAGCTGCTAGAGAAATGAAAGAAAGAGTCCGCAAATTAATTGGAAATGACGCTAATTACATTCAAATATCAACTTTCCATTCTTTAGGTTTAAAAATATTAAAAGAAAATTATGAATTTTTAGGATATGAAAAAAACTTTATTATATTAGATAGCGATGATACTTTAACTGTTGTAAAAAAATTAATGAAGGATTTAAACATGAATCCCAAGTTTTATAATGCTAAAGAGTTAAGAAGTAAAATAAGTTCTGCTAAAAATGAATTGATTACTCCAGAAAAATTTAAAAAACAAGAATTTGATGAAAAAATTGTCAATTTATATAAAAAATATTGTCAAAAATTAAGATTAGGAAATTCAGTTGACTTTGATGATTTACTATTATTACCAATTAAACTCTTTGAATTAAGTCCTAGTATCTTAACTAGTTACCAAGAAAGATATAAATATGTTTTAATTGATGAATATCAAGATACTAATGAAGCTCAATATGTCTTTAGTAAAATGCTTACTCAAAAATATCGTAACATCTTTGTTGTTGGTGATAATGATCAAGCTATCTATGCTTTTAGAGGAGCAAATTTCAAAAATATTCTTAACTTTGAAAAAGATTATCCAGATTGTAAAACTATTCTTCTAGAAGAAAATTATCGTTCTACTCAAACTATTTTAAATGCCGCTAATAGTGTAATTAAACATAATAAATTAAGGAAAGATAAAAATTTGTGGAGTAAGAACGAAATAGGAAATAAGATTAAATATATAAAAACGGATGATGAACAAGCCGAAGGAGAATATGTCATTGAAGAAATAAAAAAGTTACAGGAACAAAATGTAAATTATGATGATATTGCTGTATTGTATCGTACTAATGCTCAATCTAGATCAATAGAAGAAGCAATGCTACGATCTAATATTCCTTATCGAATTATTGGAAGTTTTTATTTCTATAATCGTAAGGAAATAAAAGATTTATTATGTTATTTAAGAGTAATCAACAATCCTAAAGATGATGTCAGTTTAACAAGAATTATTAATGTACCCAAAAGAGGAATTGGTAATGTTACTGTAGGAAATCTTGCTGCTAAAGCGGAAGAAAATCATTGTTCTATATTTGAAGCAATCACATCAGGAAAAGAAATGGTTTTTAAGAATATAATTTTAGAATTACAAACAGAATGTGAAAATTTATCTTTAACAGAAATGGTTGAACAAGTACTAGAAAAAACAGGATTAAGACAAGAACTTGTTCAAGAAAAAACTTTAGAAAATGAAATAAGATTAGAAGAATTTAAGTCTATTACTATGAATTATGAAAATAAATATGGTGAAATTTCTCTTGATGATTTTTTAAATGAAATATCACTTGTATCAGATGTAACTGAACACGCTGATGGAACTAATAAAGTTAGTTTAATGACTGTTCATTCTGTAAAAGGGTTAGAATTTGAATATGTCTTTTTAATTGGAATGGAAGAGGGAATATTTCCTCATTATAATTCTATTAATGAAGGAACAAGTGCCGCAATTGAAGAAGAAAGAAGATTATGTTATGTTGCTATAACGAGAGCTAAAAAAGATTTATGGATTATAAATACTAGAAGAAGAATGCTTTATGGTCAAACTCAAGCTAATGCTCCAAGTAGATTTATTGATGAAATTGATGAAAAATATCTAGATCAAGAAAAAAGAACATCTTCTTTACTTGAAAGAGCGTCTTCTAAATTTAATAAAGAAAAAATGTTTACAAATGAAAATGTTGATTATGAAATAGGAGATAAAATCAAGCACACTGATTATGGAGAAGGAGTGATAACTGCAGTAGATAAAAAAATTATAACAGTTGCTTTTCCATATCCAACGGGTGTAAAAAAATTCATTAAAAATCATAAAAATATTACAAAAGTTACAACCTAAAAGAAAATATTTAAAAATTTTAATAAATATTTCTTTTTTTTTGATTGATTTAATGAT
>CAYOCA010000028.1:0-11230 GCA_964402345.1 uncultured Muribaculaceae bacterium
ATTTGATACTTCTAAACTTTTTCTTTATTTTATGTTATTCTAAATATGGTGATACTTATGTCATATTTCAAAAAATTAATTTTTTCTTTAAAAGAAGTATTTATAACTTATATATTAGGATATATTCTTATCATAATAGTAGGTCTAATTTATTATTCACTAGGTTTTGATAATACAGATTACTTCCTGACAAATATTGCCAGTTATCTTATCTTGATTTATTATCTCATGGTAATTATCTATCTTTACACCCATAGCAAAATCGAAGAATCATTATTACTACCAAAACATTATTTTCCATTTATTAGTCTTGGCATCTCTCTAGCGACTATTATGAATATGTTTATTTTTAAAATGTTTCCTTCAACTACTACCACTACCATTCCTTTCTTTTTAGCTCTTATTTCATCAGGAATAATTGGTCCAGTTTATGAAGAAATCATCTTTCGATTCTGTTTCTTAAATAAATTAAAAAAATTCAATTCAACTAAAAAAGCAATTTTTATCAATACATTAATCTTTGCTCTTATTCATCTATCACCAATCAAAATAATCTATGCTTTTATTTTAGGAATTTTCTTAAATATATCATATGAAAAATACAACAATATTTTAGCACCTATTTTAATTCACGTATCTGCAAATACCATTGTTTTATTTCTTAAAGATTATAATCCTATCATTTTTTCACTAGGTATTATAAACCTTCTAATAAGCCTATATCTAAATATAAAAGAATAATAAAATTTCCCTTATTTTTAAAGTTTTTAAGTCACAAAAAGGTAATTTTTTTGTAAAAAAACCACTTTTAAATTATTGACAATCACCCCTATCTATACTATAATTTTAACCATATCGACGAAGAAAAAGAAGAGTAGTAGTATCCCTTTTATTAAGAGAGAGTTAGAATAGGTGGAAACTAACATAAAATATACTATGAAAAACACTTTAGAGTCGCTTAGGGGAAATCATAGTAGTCTAAGCCGGACTAACAGACCGTTACCATCTGTTGCGATATTTTTTCGCAAAGCGACTATATATATGAAAAATATAGTAATGTGGGTGGCACCGCGGACTTTAAACAGTAGTTCGTCCCTATGATTAGTAGGGAACAACTACTGTTTTTTATGTTAAAAATAAGGAGGAAAAAGTACATGAATAACAATAAATTTACCAAAGAAATGGTTAAAGAATATGCCGATAAATTATTAATCGGACTAACCGAAGAAGAAACGAACATGGTTTTAGAAGAATTTTCTATCATTGATGAAACAATCAATCAGATTAATAAAATAAAAGATATTGAAAAAGTAGAACCAATGACACATTGTCTAGATAATTTTATCTATGAATTAAGGGAAGATATCAAAGAAGAATCTATTCCTATTGATGAATTATTACAAAATTGTGATGAACACACTAAAAGAGAAGTAGAAGTACCAAAGGTGGTGGGATAATATGGAATACATGAATAAATCAATTAAAGAAATACACGACGCTTTAATCAATAAAGAAGTAACAAGTGAAGAATTAATCAAAGAATCTCTTCAAAAATCACATGAAATTCAAGACAAATACAATGCTTTTGTCACCATCTTAGATGATGCCAAACCATCTACAGTAACAGATAATCCATTATCAGGTATTCCTTATGGAATTAAAGATAACTATAGTACTAAAGGTATTCTTAGTACTGGATCTAGTAACACTTTAAAAGATTATATTCCATTCTTTACCGCAACTGCGATAGAAAACTTAGAGAAAAGTGGAGCTGTGCCAGTTAATAAAACAGTTTTAGATGAATTTGGAATGGGAGGTACTGGTACAACTGGTCATACAGGCACCGTTTTAAATCCGTGGGATCCCACTAGAATGTGTGCTGGTTCTTCAGCTGGTTCTGCTGCTGCCGTAGCGTCTGGTGTATATCCTTATGCTACTGGTTCAGATACAGGAGACTCCATTAGAAAACCTGCTGCTTATTGTGGTATTGTTGGCTATAAACCAACTTATGGCATGATATCTCGTTATGGTTTATTTCCATTCGCTAGTTCCTTAGATCATTGTGGAGTATTAACTAGAAATGTGGAGGATGCTGCTCTTGTCGTAGATAATATGAAAGGAATCGACCCCAATGATATGACTACATGGGATTCATCTAATATTCATTTATATGATTCATTAAATGGAGAAGTAAAAGGAAAAAAACTATGTTATATCAAAGAATTATGTGATATTAATAACTATCCCAATGCTACAACAACTCTAAAAAAACATCTTAAAAACTTTCATCAAGTTCTAGAAAAAGTAAAAGAATTAGGAATAGAAATAGAAGCTGTTTCGGTTGATCAAACCTTATTAAATGCCATTGCTTCTACCTATGTTGTAATTTCTTGTGCTGAAGCAACTTCTAATATGTCAAACTTAACTGGTATTATCTTTGGACCACGTGGAGAAGGAGATAATTATATTGATATGATGAAAGACTATCGTACCAAAAACTTCTCTCCTTTAATTAAAAGAAGATTTGTCATCGGTTCTTATGTATTACAATCTCAAAACAAAGATAGATATTTCCACAATGCTGGAAGAGCTAGAAGATTATTAGTTGACACCTGGAATAATTTATTTAAAAAATATGATGCAGTTATCTTACCAGTTGGAAGTGGTCCAGCTAAACATTTAGATGGATCAAAAGATATTTTAGATAAAGATACAGGTGCTTTAGAAGAACATTTACAAGTTGGAAACTTTGGAGGATTTCCATCTATCACCATTCCCGATGGCTTTATTGATAACTTACCAGTAGGGTTAAACATCACAGGTGCTTGCTATGATGACGCTAATATTTTAAATATTGCCTATGCCATTGAAAATACAATGAATTATAAAAATCAAATTGCGAGAGGTGAAAATCATGGATAACTATAAAGTGTTAATTGGACTTGAAATGCACTGTGAAATCAGTGAAACAAATACAAAAGTATTTTCCTCAGCTGAAAATTCTTACCAAGAACTAGCAAATGTGAATATTCGACCAATCGATATGGCCTTTCCAGGAACATTACCTGTCGTAAATAAAGAGGCAGTCAAAAAAGCTTTAATGGCGAGCATTATCTTAAATTGTAAACAACCAGAATATCTTTATTTTGAAAGAAAAAATTACTATTATCCTGACTTACCAAAAGGATTTCAAATTACTCAAGAAACTAAACCAGCACCAGTAGGTATTTATGGAGAATTAACTTATGAATGTGGAGAAGAGCAAAAAACAGTGCGAATTAATAACATTCACTTAGAAGAAGATGCTGCCTCTTCTGTTCATACCGAAGATAGTACTTTAATCAATTACAATCGAGCAGGTGTTCCATTACTAGAGTTAGTTACAGAACCAGACTTCCATACAGCAGAAGAAGCAGTAGCTTTCCTAGAGACAATGCGTTCTATTTATCAATATGCTGGTATATCAGAAGCAGACTCTAAAAAAGGTCAAATTAGATGTGATGTTAACGTTTCTATTATGGATGCATCACTTGATGAAAATAATAAAGATAACTGGGGAACAAAAATTGAAATTAAAAACGTTAATTCCTTTGGTGGAGTAAGAGACGCGATTAATTATGAAATAAAAAGACAAATTGAGGCTAAAGAAGATGGAACTTATAAAGAAATGGAACAACAAACGAGACGTTGGGATGAAGAATCAGGTACCACAATTTACATGAGAAGTAAAGTAGATGCGATTGATTATAAATACTTCGTTGAACCTAATATTCCTAAATTTAAAATTTCTCCATCTTGGTTAGAAGAAATTAAAGCATCTATTCCCCCACTAGCGTCTGCTCGTCGTGATAAATATATAAATGAATTCAACGTATCTTTAAGAGACGCTAAAATTATTGTCAAAGAAAAACCACTTGCTGACTATTTTGAAGAAACTATCGCATTAGGAGCAAACCCTCAAAGTGTCGCGAATTGGTTAAATAGTATCATCTTAGGTCATTTGAATAAAATGGAATTATCTATTCAAGAATTATTTTTAACTCCTAAAATGTTAAAAGGATTAATTGATTTAGTAGAAGGAAACAAAATCTCTATCAAACAAGCTAAAGAAGTTTTAACTAAATCTTTAGAAGAAGAAAAAGATCCCGTTAAATTAGTCAGTGAACTTGGAATAACTCAAATTACTGATGAAGGAGAACTAACTAAAATTATTAAGGAAGTAATCAGTGAAAATCCAACTCAATTAGAGGCATATCAAAAGAATCCTAAATTATTTGATTATTTTGTGGGACAAGTTATGAAAAAAACAAGAGGTAAAGCTAATCCTGCTACTACTGCTAAATTACTAAAACAAGAATTAGAAAAATAAAATTTTATATAAGAGACTACTTATAAAAGAAAAGAGGAGATCATAATGTTTACAAATAAATATAGAAATTCTTACTGTGGTACTCTATCCGAAAGTGATATTAAAAAAGAAATGACTTTATCTGGTTGGATTGAAAATATTCGTGATCATGGGGGAATCATTTTTCTAGATTTAAGAGATGAAACAGGTATCATTCAATTAGTTAGTAATGATGATAAAATGTTTCAAGGATTAACTAAAGAATCAACCGTAACTGTAACTGGCATCATCAGAAAAAGGAGTGAAGAAGATTATAACCCTCTTCTTCAAACAGGAACAATTGAATTATTAGTAGATAGTATTCAAGTATTAAGTAAAGCTAAAAATATACTACCTTTTGATATCAAAACTTCTCATGAAGTATCAGAAGAACTACGTTTAAAATACCGTTATTTAGATTTAAGAAACAAACATACGAGAAGTAATATTCAAAAAAGAGCCGAACTTCTAAAGTTTATTAGAAATAAAATGGATAATTTAGGTTTTTTAGAAGTACAAACTCCTATTATCACCGCATCTTCTCCTGAAGGAGCAAGGGATTTTGTCATTCCCTCTCGAAAATATCCTGGAAAATTTTATGCCTTACCGCAAGCACCTCAAATTTATAAAGAATTATTAATGGTCGCTGGAATCGATAAATACTACCAGATTGCTCCTTGTTTTCGTGATGAGGACTCTAGAGCAGATCGTACCTTAGAGTTTTATCAATTAGATTTTGAAATGTCTTTTGTCGAAGAGGAAGATATTTATAGAGTAGGAGAAGATATATTTTATGATATTTTCACGACTTTCAGCAGTAAAGAAGTATCCTCAAAACCATTCCCAAGAATCCCTTATAAGGAAGCAATGTTAAGATATGGAACAGATAAACCTGATTTAAGAAATCCTTTAGAAATCGTAGATATAACAGATTTATTGAAAGAAACTACTTTTAAACCTTTTCAAAAATCTGTCATTAGAGCAATTAAAGTCGATGAAATTGGTACTAACTCTAATAGTTGGTTTAATGAAATTGTCGACTATGCTTCAGCGATTGGTATGCCAGGAATTGGTTATGTCACTTTAGAGTCCGATGGTTTTTTAAAAGGACCAATTGATAAATTTTTATCTAATGAAGAAAGAACTACTTTAATTAAAGAAACAAAATTAAAAACAAATAGTGTCTTATTCTTTATTGCAAACAAAAAAGAAAAACAAGCATCTAAATACGCAGGATTAATAAGAACTTATTTAGGAGACAAATGTAATTTAATTAACAAAAATAAATTTGCTTTTTGTATTATCAATGATTTTCCAATGTTTGAATATAATGATGAAGAAAAAAAATATGATTTTTGTCATAACCCTTTTAGTATGCCCAAAGGTGGAAAAGAATCTATTGAAAAAGATAATCTAGATGATATCTTAGCTTATCAATATGACTTTGTTTGTAACGGTTATGAAATCGCGAGTGGTGCTTTAAGAAATTATGATTTAGAATGTTTAGAACTTGCTTTTGAAAAAGTAGGTTACAAGAAAGACGTTGTCCAAAAACGTTTCAAATCTCTCTATAATGCTTTTCAATATGGGGCACCTCCTCATGGAGGAATGGCACCTGGAATTGATCGAATCATCATGCTTTTAAATGAAGTTGACAATTTAAGAGAAGTTCAGGCCTTCCCAACTAGTGCTAGTGGTATTGACAACTTAATGGGTTCACCATCTGAACTAGCAGAGACTCAATTAAGAGAACTTCATATCAAATTAAGGTAATTACAAGGAAGTAGTTATCTTTTTTTTGACATTAAAGTTAATTAATTTAGGAAAGTAAAAGCTTAACAAATCCTTAAATAATTAAATAATGGTATTAAAATATAAATTGAAACTTATTGCTAAAAATCTTCAACATTTTAACACTATTAAACAAGTAAAATTCCTTTACAAACAAAACAATTTATTATAAAATGATATTAAGAGGACAGTGGTTGTATGCAAGAGTTTAATATTTCCCCAGCTGACACTTATATTGTAGTCAATAAAAGTATTATCACTAATGAAGATCGAATTATTTTAACCATGCTTTATCAACCTATTGTTGGTCCCCTACCAATCATGTTATATTTTTCACTATGGTCTGATTTAGACAAATTAGAACTAATGAGTACCGAATACACTCATCATCATTTAATTACCAACATGCAAATATCCTTAACAGAAATAGAAAAATCTCGAAAGAAATTAGAAGCTATAGGATTATTAAAAACTTTTTTAAAAGAAGAAAATATTAATAATTATATTTATCAATTATATTCTCCCATTAAAGCTCATGATTTCTTTAACCACCCCATATTAAATGTTGTTCTATACAATAATTTAGGAAAAAAAGAATACGAAAAAGTAAAAGAATATTTCAAAACTCCTAGAATTAACACCTCGAGCTATCAAGATATTACTGCATCTTTTTCCGAGGTGTTTTCCTCCGTACCATTAACGTCTTATGAAGTCTTAAACGATAATATTAGAAAAACTAACATTTTAAAATTAAATATTAATACTAATTTTGATTTTGACTTTTTAATTGCATCTTTACCAAAAAATTTAGATAAAAGTAAAATTTTTACGAAAGATATTAAAGAACTTATCTTACAATTATCTTTTCTTTATAAATTAGATGCTATTAAAATGCAAGATATTATTCCTATTTGTCTAACTGAAAGAGGAACAATCAACAAAGAAGAATTAAGAAAAACTTGTCGCAATTACTATCAATTCGATAATCATGGACTTTTACCTAGTGTTATCTATAATAGCCAACCAGAATATTTAAAAGAACCCGTTGGTGATACCTCAAAACGTGCTAAAATGATTTATACCTTTGAAAATATCAGTCCATATGAATTATTAAAAAGTAAAAATAATGGATCAGAACCAACTAGTAGAGATTTAAAACTAGCAGAAGATCTTATCATTAATTATGGATTAAAACAAGGAGTAGTCAATGTTTTAATCGATTATATCTTAAAAACTAATAACAACAAATTAATTCGTGCTTTAGCTGAAACGATTGCTGGTCAATGGAAACGTTTAAATATTGAAACTGTTGATGAAGCTATGAAAGTAGCAGAAAAAGAACACAAAAAATACAAGAAAAATCCTACCCCTACAAAACAAAAAACAATTAAAGAGGAACGAATCCCTGATTGGTTTGATAAGAATATTGACAAACAAGAAGCAAGTCAGCAAGAACAAGAAGAAATGCAAGCATTATTGAAAGAATACAACTAAAAAAGGAGGTAATCTCATGAAAAGTATCGGTAATATTATTAAAGAAAATTATTATATTAACCCCTCTAAACTAGAAACAGATTATAACTTTGCATTAGAGAAGAATCCTACTTTTAAGAAAATAACTACTTCTTTAAATCTTCCTAAATCTTACCTCATGAAATATACTACCTCCTTAGAAGAAAGTGCTAAAGAATTAGATCATTGTAAGAATTGTAAAAGTATTCTTGAATGTCAAAATTCCTACACAGGACATGTTTATTATCCCAATATATTAAATGATAATTTAGTTTTTGATTATGTTCCCTGCAAATATAAACGAGAATTAGATGAAAAAAATAAATATCAAAAGAATATCTATCTTTTTGAAGTACCAAGAGAAATAAAAGAAGCTAGTATGAAAAATATAGATATCTCTAATCCTGATCGTTTTCAAGTAATAAAATGGTTAAAAAATTTTTTAGATACTTACAAACCTGAATGTGGAATGAAAGGTCTATATCTAAATGGTAACTTTGGTTGTGGTAAAACTTATCTTATTTCAGCTGCTTTAAATGAACTTGCTAAAAAAGAACACAAAATAGCTATTATCTATTACCCTGAATTTTTAAGAAGTTTAAAAGAATCCTTTGGTGATCAAGATACCTACAACGAAAAATTTAAGTTAATTAAAAAAGTAGAATTACTATTAATTGATGATATAGGAGCAGAAACTATGACTGAATGGAGTAGAGATGAAGTTCTAGGAACCATTCTTCAATATAGAATGCAAGAGGGACTAACTACCTTCTTTACATCAAACCTGACCATAAAAGATTTAGAAGAACATTTTAGTGTTTCTACCAAAGGAATTGAAAAAGTGAAAGCTAAACGAATTATTGAAAGAATAAAACAACTTACAATAGAAATGACTTTAGTAAGTGAAAATAAAAGAAAGTGAGGAAAAAGAATGAAAAATAGTGTGACACAGGACTTTGTAGATGAGAAGGGAAATAAATCAGAAATGATTATCACATCAGATAATGATAAAACTGTAAACTTAAAATCTAATTATAAATTACAAAGACCAGATAGTAATAATAAATATATGAAAAAAGGAGTCAAAGGGAAAGGAACGTTCACCTCTGATATTGGATTTAAAAGTGAAGGATTCGCACCTATCTTTACACTAGCTTTGATTATTGCTTTAGGTGCAGTTATTATTGCCTTTATTATGTGGAGAATATAAAAATTTAATTTTAATGAAGAAAATTAAAAAAAGTTATCCCCAGTATCTGTGGATAATTTTTTCTTATAAAAAATAATTTTTTGTTTAATTCATAAAAAACTAAATAATAAAAAAGTCTAAAAAAGTAATAAAAATTTAAGTGAATAAATTAAAATGATATGAATAAGATAATTATAAATAGAGATTTTCTAAAAATTATGCTATATTTTTTAAAATTTGTATTATTTGACAGAACAAAAATAATATTGTATAATGTTATTATAAAATTAAATTTATTAATATAATTAATAAAATAATAACAAAAGAGGTGACATAATGAATTACAATAATATTATAATAAATTATATAGATAATTGTCCTTTTGATGAACCCATTTTCATTGAAGATATAAAAAAATTTATACAAGAAAAATTAGATAATCAAATGAACTTCGATCATATTTTAAAAACGATATATGTTTACATAAATAGATTAGTAAAAAAAGGAAGCCTAGTCCAATTCTTAAAAGGAATTTATTATAAGCCATTAAAAGGAACATTTGGTAATAAAAAACTTAATATTGATAAAGTAATTACTAAAAAATATTTATTAGATGAATTTGGCATAAAAGGATATTATACAGGAGCATTTTTGTTTAATAAATTAGGACTAACTACCCAAATTCCAAAAGATATAGTAATAATGACGAATGAATGTCCTAATAATGAATATAAAAATAAAAAATTAGGTGTTGTAATTAGAAAGCCAAAAATAAAAATTAATGAGGATAATTATAAATATTTACAATTATTTGATATTCTAAATAATAAAGATAATATTAATATTGAAGTAGATAATGAAAAAGAGATTATTTATAAATTCATTAAAGATAATGAATTAGATATTGAAAAAATATTTGAATTTGCCAGTTTTACAAATAATAAAAAAGCAATAGAAAGGTTATATGAATTAGGATAACGAATATGAAGAAAGAAGTATTGGAAGAGTTAATTTTAAATATAAATGATAGAACTGGAATTAGAAATGAAATTTTGGAAAAAGATTATTATGTTTGTTTAGTTTTAAAAGAGTTATCTAATAAACAAAAAAAATTAAAAGCTTATTTCAAAGGAGGAACCGCTGTTTATAAAATACTAGGGCAGATGAATAGATTTTCAGAGGATATTGATTTGACTGTAAAAGTAGTAGAAAGTGATTCAAATAACAGTAATCGAACAAGATTAAAAAAATCAGCCTTAGGTTATAATATTTGTAATCTTGAATTAATGAAAGAAGAAACAGTTGATAATAAAGGAAGCATTACAGCTTTTTATAAATATAATTCTTTATTTAACTCAAATGAGTTATATAAATCCGAAAGAATTCAAATAGAATCCACATCATTTACAGTGTCAGAACCAATTGCAACTTATACAATAGAACCACTTGTTTATAAATTTGCAACTTATGATGAAAAAGAAATCCTAAGGAAGCAATATGGTTTATCCGAATTTGAAATAGAAATTATAAAATTGGAAAGAATATTTGTAGATAAAATATTTGCAACTGAATTTTATTTTGAAAGAAAAATGTATGCTGATGTTTCCAAACACCTATATGACATTTCAATTTTGATGAAAAGTGATACAATTCAAAATCTTTTAAAAAATAAAGAGGAACTAGTTAAATTAATAGACTATAAAAGAAAAGAAGAAAAAGTAAGAATTGGTGGAATTGATGAGAATAAAAGAATAGTTGATTTTAAATATTTTAAACTAAATTTTAATAATGATTTAATCAAAGCATTTGATAATATGCAAAAAATATATGTATTAGATGAAGAAAGTAGATTAACGGTTGAAGAAGTAAAAAATACAGTAAAAAAATTATACGGAATTATAAAAGAATTGAATTATTAGTACAGTAATACTTAATTTAAAAAATGACAGAATGATATTATTTAATTATAATGTGTAAAAGTTTTAGAAATTATATGGAATTAAAAATAAATTATCCCCAGTATCTGTGGATAAATCTTCTTTTTATGCTACAATTCATATTTTGTTTATTAATGAAATTTTTTAGAACAAAAGATAATTAAAGAGAAGATTATCTTTTTTTATTTAGTTGTGTTCAACTTTATGACTGATAAATAGAAAAATGTGTTATAATTTATATAGCCAAATATAGCCAAATCAAAAAAATAAGGAAAGGAAGTATCCTTAATCAGTTAGTCTCTCCTTATTTGTGATTTGGCGATTGGAAATGATTGGGACTAACTGATTAAGGGTATTTTTAGTAGTATGAAATTAGATGAATTAGTTAAAGATTTAGATCCAGTAACAATTATA